>DASSWV010000279.1:0-3193 GCA_035704545.1 Pelobium sp. | reverse complement strand
ACGAAAACGGCCAATTTACAATACGAGTGAGTGGAGATGCTCCAGTAACTTTGGTGGTGACTTACCTGGGTTTTGAAACTCAAGAGATTAGCGCTAATATGGGAATGCAAAGTCTCAATATCACTTTGCTGTCGTCAACCTCTAATTTAAACGAGGTGGTAGTTATTGGGTACGGAACGGTAAAAAAACGTGACCTAACAGGTTCAGTTGCATCTGTTAAAGCTGAGGACATTGTAAGAACACCAACCCATAACGCAGTAGAAGCCTTACAAGGTAGAGCTACCGGTGTTGATATTACCAGAAATTCTGGAAGTGCCGGAGCGTCTTCTACAATTACAATTAGGGGAAATAAAACACCCGGCGGGCGAACAAATGTAAATGACCCAAACCGGCCCCCTGTTTCCGCAGTAAATAAACCTCTTTATGTTTTAGATGGTTTTCAGGTGGATAATATTGATGCAATTAACCCAAATGATATAGCATCAATTGACATATTAAAAGACGCGTCTTCCACCGCAATATATGGTGCGCAAGGTGCAAACGGAGTTGTAATTGTCACTACAAAAAAGGGAGAAGCCGGAAAAGTAAAAATCAATTACGACGCTTATTATGGTGTTAACGATTATAGTTTCCCGAAATCCAGAACAGGAGAAAGTTACCTAGCTTTAAGAAGAGAAGCCGCAAGAACAGTTGGAATAACCGATGATGCGGTAATTTTTGATGGCCCTGGAGAATTGGACGCCATACAAGCAGGTGAATTTGTTGACTGGCTTGATTTGGTAGTACAAAACGGATCACAACAGAGCCATAACCTTTCTTTTACCGCAGGTTCAGAAAAAACAAAAGTTTTTGCTTCTGCAGGTTACTTTAAAGAAGAAGGAATGCTCCGGAACAACAACTACAACCGTTATAATTTAAGACTAAACTTAGATCAGACTTTAACAAGCTGGGCTAAGGCCGGTCTGAATAGTCAGGTTGTTTATGCCGCTCAAAACAACCGTACAAACCCATTAGGACAAGCAACTCAGATTAGTCCATTTGGAAATGCGTATGATGAAGATGGGCTAATTAAACAATATCCGTTGCCAGACGGAACCACAATTAGCCCATTAGCAGATGAAAGGACAAATCTGATTGCTAGAAACAATGTATTAAACACAAGCGTTGTTGCAAACGCATACATAGACATTAACCCTATCGAAGGCTTAAATTTCAGAACTAGTTTAGGTACAAATCTTGATTTTTTAAGAAGAGGTGTTTATAATGACCGGACTTCTTTAGCTCAAAACAACTCTAAAGTTTCTATAGCCTCACAGCAAAGCGGTTATAATCGCTTTTTCAATTGGGACAACGTTTTAACCTACAACAAAATCTTCAACAACGCACATAACTTTACCTTAACAGGAATAGTAAGTTACCTCCAAAGTGATGCGGAAGCGCTGTCTGCTTCGGGACAAGGACAAGTTTTAGCATCCCAACTTTTTTATGATTTAAACTCTACAAGTTCTGCTGTCACCAGATCTATTGGTTCATCTTATATCGGCTGGAACAACTTTGCTTATGCTGGAAGAATAAATTACAGTTATAAAGGTAAATATCTACTAACTGCATCAGGCAGGGTTGATGAGTCTTCAAGGCTATCGCCAAAAAACAGAACAGACTTCTTTCCTTCTGCAGCAATTGGCTGGAATGTGTATGAAGAGGACTTTATGAAAAGTATCAATTTTATAAACAACTTAAAACTAAGAACAAGTTATGGCGTAAGCGGCAACTACAATATTGATGTTTACGGCACACAAAGTTTATTAGTGGCAGGCTCTAATATGAGTTTTGGGGATGTACCAGCTAACTTTTACAAATTTGGAGGCCGAGTTGGTAACCCTAATTTAGGTTGGGAAAAAACAGCTACTATTGATGTAGGTTTAGATTTTTCGATATTAAAAAACCGTATTAGTGGTACAATAGATTGGTATAAATCTACTACTTCCGATTTACTTTTGCCACGTTCATTACCTTTCTCTACCGGGGTTGAAGAGGTTTACGAGAATATAGGAGAAACGCAAAACAAAGGTTTAGAGATTGCATTAAGCAGCCAAAACATCAGCAAAAAGGATTTCAAATGGTCAACAACGGTAACATTCTCAAGAAACAGAGAAAAAATTACCAAATTGATTGATGGAAGAAACATCTTATCAAACAGTGCTTTTGAGAGAAATTCATTATTATTAGGCTACCCTATTACCTCGTTTTATTCCTATCAAAAACTAGGTATTTGGCAACAAGATGAAGCCACAGAAGCGGCAAAATACAGTGTTGGTGGTCAAACCCTGCAGCCTGGCGATATAAAATTAAAAGATTTAAATGGAGACTTTAAGTTTGACGCAGCCGATTTGTCATTTATAGGTTCTACGGTTCCCGATTGGTACGGCGGTATTCAAAACAATTTCTCTTACAAAGGTTTTGATTTAGGTGTTTTCTTACTTGCTCGCTACGGCCAAACCATTGATGCAGAATTTTTAGGCAGGTATAATCCAGCCGGAACTGCAAACGGGCCAGAAATCATAGACTACTGGACACCAGAAAATCCAACAAATGATTTTCCGAGACCACGCCGAGGTACAACATTAAGCTCTTATGCAG
This sequence comes from Pelobium sp., assembly GCA_035704545.1. Lineage (GTDB taxonomy): Bacteria > Bacteroidota > Bacteroidia > Sphingobacteriales > Sphingobacteriaceae > Pseudopedobacter. Next base: position 553 of record DASSWV010000279.1, on the reverse strand, counting down.
GTTATACTGGTTACCAAGCTTTAAATTTTGTGGATGGCTCTTTCTTCAAAATAAAGAACGTGAGTTTGGGCTATACCATACCTAAACTAAAATCAGGGAAGGTATATGAACGTATCAGGTTGTATGTAACAGCAAATAATTTATTAACCGTTGCCAAGAGTGATCTGATAAAAAATTATGACCCCGAACGTGGTGGTGCTGAAAACAGTCCCCTAAGTAGATCGTTTGTATTTGGATTAAATGTTGGATTTTAAAAACCCTAGAGTGATGAAAAAGACTAAAGATTTAAAGAAATATATATTTTGTGCGTTAATTATAACAGGAGTTGCATCATGTCAAAAACTTGATGAATACAATCCTTCAGGCGCCACTGCAGATGCTGCTTGGGCTACTCCAGAAGGATTTATAACCAATGTAAATGCTGCTTATGATCAACAAAGAGCATGGTACGGTAAAGAAGATGGCATATTTATGTCAGAGTCGGGTACAGACCTTTGGTTTAACAGAGACAAAAATACCTATGCCGGTCAGTTAACACAATATGCAGGATTAA
>DASSWV010000274.1:0-4893 GCA_035704545.1 Pelobium sp. | reverse complement strand
CAAGTGTTGAAATTAGAGAAACAGCAACTCCGGGACAATAAACAACGAACCGCTAACACGGGTTTTGCGTAAGGCGCGGTGACGTGTAAACTTGAAGCGTTGTGTTTCTAATAAACATTAGCAATAAATTGAAACTTTGTGCTCCGAAACCTGCCCGAACGCAAAGCCCGAAAACGTTATAGGGCATTTTAAGAAGACAACTAACAGACAATAAACATTTGGACTCAATACTATTCATAGGACTTTTAATTTTAGTGTTCATAGGAATTCCAATTGGACTTGGACTACTATTCTATTTTGTTCCTAAAAGACTAGGCTATCCAAAAACTGCTAAATACTTGACAATTGCTTACGGACTTTTTGTGTTGACAATAGGACTTTATATTGCATTTGAAGACCAACTTTTCACAAAGAATAACGCAAAAGAATTAGTTGAAGAACAAGACATTAAACTGACAGACGACTTTGAATTATTAAAGAATGAATCTATGTCAGCAATAGGCGACTACTATCACACATTTACATTAAAAATATCAGAACGTGACAAACAAAACGCAATCACTAAAATAAAAAGTGCGGACAATTTTAAATCGGACAATGGTTCCATTGAGACATTAATGTATCAATCAGCTCCTGATAGATATTTCGGTAAAAAAGTTGTTCAGAATTATGCGACAGAAAACTCCTTTGTTCGAGAATATTTTGAACCAAGTGGACGTGAAGGTTACGCACCGACATTTAGAAGAATATCAATTAGTAAAACCGACAACGAACTAACATTTGAAGACATTGATGAATAGAAAAACGCCCTATAATCGAGTAGACGGCTCTGCCAGAAACTGGCAGAGTGCGCTTCTCACAAACCTTACGTACGTACGGGTCTCGTATACGGCGGTTCGTCTACCCGCAGCATGGCCCAGACTTCTTCCCTCTTTCATTACTGCTTTTTACTAAGTGCACTATAGCTTTTAAGCAAAAGTTATAAAAAACAAGGATTAAAATCGCATAAAAAAATCCCTTCTCTATTTCAGAAAAGGGATTTTTGATTCAGGGTAAAAGCTATTATCTATTGCTCATCTCTAAGTAATCTCTATCATTTTCACCAACGTAAATTTGGCGAGGACGACCAATTGGATCATTGTTTTCTCTCATTTCTTTCCACTGGGCAATCCATCCCGGTAAACGGCCTAAAGCAAATAACACGGTGAACATTTCTGTTGGGAAACCTAAAGCTCGGTAAATGATACCTGAATAAAAATCTACGTTAGGATATAATTTTCTTTCTACAAAGTAAGGATCGTTTAACGCAACCTCTTCTAACTTTTTAGCAATATCTAAAACAGGATCATTGATGCCTAATTTAGCTAAAATATCATCACATGCTTTTTTAATGATTTTTGCTCTTGGATCAAAGTTTTTGTAAACCCTGTGACCAAAACCCATCAACCTAAAAGAGTCACTTTTATCTTTTGCTTTATTAACCCATTTATCAACATCACCACCGTCATTTTTTATTTTCTCCAACATCTCAATTACGGCCTGGTTTGCACCACCATGAAGTGGTCCCCATAGTGCGGAACAACCTGCAGATATTGACGCGTATAAATTACAATCAGAAGAACCAACAATCCTCACTGTTGAAGCAGAGCAATTTTGCTCATGATCTGCATGCAGAATCAGCAATTTGTTCATTGCGTCTACCACAATATTATCAATCACCACTTCTTCTGTACGCTGACCAAAAGTCATATTCAAAAAGTTGGTGACATAATCCAACTTGTTTTTTGGGTAAATTACCGGATGACCTAAAGATTTTTTATAAATCCAAGATACAATTGTTGCCATTTTAGCTAGCAACTTGATAATTGTTAAATCAAACTCTTCTTTTGTTGCGTTAGGATCTAGGGACTCAGGGTAGAATGCAGATAAGGAACAAACTAATGAGGAAAGCTGGCCCATAGGGTGAGATTTTGACGGAAAACCATCAAAAAACTTTTTCATATCCTCATGAACCAAAGTGTGACGGCTAATCTGGTGCTGAAAATCCTGAATCTGCGCTTGATTTGGTAAAGAACCATAAATCAAAAGGTACGCGACTTCTAAAAAAGTTGATTTTTCTGCCAACTGCTCTATCGGGTAGCCTCTGTATTTTAATATTCCTTTCTCTCCGTCTAAAAAAGTTATAGCGCTTTTGGTAGCTCCCGTATTTTTAAAACCACTATCCAGTGTAATATAGCCTGTTTGGTCTCTAAGTTTAGCTATATCAATAGCTTTCTCATTTTCAGTACCTTCAACAATTGGTAAACTGTACGTAATTCCGTTTAATTTAAGTTCCGCAGTTTCTGACATATAATGGTTTTTCGCTTTTGCACAAATTTAAATATTTATGTGAATAATTTACCATCAAAAATCAAATAATCAGCTTTATTTTATGTTTGAATAGCTTCTTCACAATTTTTAGACAAAATTCTGACCAATAGTAAAGCAAAGTGTGAAAAACACACTAACAAATTGGACTTTTATTATAGCTTAACTTACTAGTAAGTGATTTTTATTAAAATTCTATCTTAAAAATACCTATAAATTATTTCCGTATCTAACATATCCAAGAAATAACATAAAGTTAACCTTAAATGCGGTTCCTGTTCAATTAGATAGGAAAGCAAGCAATGTCTGTGATTATACAGATTAAGGAGATAATTAATATCGTTCAATACAGATAATATGCAGTTATAAAGATTTATGCTGCAATCGATATTTCAAAGGGCTTATCCCCATCGTTTTCACAAATAATCTTGAAAAATACTGCACATCAAAGAGCCCCAACTTGTAAGATATTTCTTTTACCAAAGTATCGCTGTACTTTAAATACTCGCAAGCTTTTTGAATTTTAATGTTGTTATAATAACTGATAGGCGAAACACCAGTTACCTGTTTAAAAATTGATGAAAAATGCGAGACTGATAAGTTTACTTCTGTTGCAATTTGTGGAAGACTTAGGTTAAGTTCGCTGCTCTCTTTCATAAAAAGGATACTGCTATTTACAAGCAGTTGAGATTTATCGTTTTTTTTTGCCTTTGGGCTCAATAACCATTACAAAAGAGGATATTAAATTTAGCAGGCACATATTGATAAGTATAAGGTTTTCTTGACCATATCCCTGCTCTAAGCAATTGTAAATCTGATTAAAAAGCTTGATCCGCTCTTCATTATAAGGGAGGTAACCTTTAAAGGATTTTGAAGTGTTAATAAACAGATGAGCTGTTTCTTCAATTGCATCCCCCTTAAAGAAAAACCAAAAAATAGTCCAGGGTTTGATTTTATCGGCGTAATAGGAGAATGGAGTATGTGAAGGTATAAGAAAGAAATCTCCCGGAGAGATATGGAAGGTTTTATGGTCAATTATTGCTACACCATAACCATTTACACAATAAATCAACGCATACTCTTCTCTTCCGTCATTTTCTTCCATAAACTGATATTTAGCATCAGGGAAAAAACCAACTTTAGTAAAGAATCCGTTTTTAGATGACGGGTGCTTGGTGCAATAACGTTCAATTGCTTCGCTAGAAAGCTCAATTAATCGTTGCCCTGCAAAACCCTGTTTTTTTTTTGCCACTTATTTTAAAATTACCTAAACTCTATACTTGTTTTAAATTTGCATAAAATTATCCAACATTATCATAAAATTATCCAATTATATGGTTTTTTCTGATGATACCTTGCCCCTATTAAATTATAAAGCAACTGATTGCCAAGTAATAACCTAACACCAACATAAAAACCGTAACAATGAGCGATCCACAGAATCTTGTAAAAAGCATTTTTATAAAAACGTTTAGCGAAGAGCCATTAATTGTTTGCTCGCCAGGAAGAGTAAATTTAATTGGAGAACATACCGATTACAACATGGGTTTTGTTTTACCCGCTGCAATAAATAAGGCCGCTTACATTGCACTTTCAAAAAGAGAAGACCACACCATTTCTGTAGTTGCTGCAGATTTAGATGAATCCTACTCTACAGAGGTTTCAAAACTAAATTACTCTGATAAAGGGTGGCCAAACTATGTGATTTGCATTGTTGAACAACTCCAAAAAATAAATAAAAATGTAGGTGGCTTTAACGCTGTAATTTCTGGCGATGTACCTCTAGGTGCAGGGATGTCTTCTTCCGCAGCTTTAGAATGTGCCACAATTTTTGGTTTAAACCATGTTTTTGAGCTCGGACTTGAAAAAATGCAGATGGTGAAATTGGCACAGAAAGCAGAAAATGAATTTGTGGGTGTTAACTGCGGTATTATGGATCAGTTTGCCAGTGTTTTTGGAAAAAAAGGCCATGTTGTAAAGCTGGATTGCCGGTCGTTAGAATACGAATACGTTCCTTTTGAGTTAGAAGGAATAAAAATTGTTTTGTTCGACTCTATGGTTAAGCACTCTTTGGCTTCTTCAGAATACAATGTGAGAACTAGCCAGTGCGCTGAGGGCGTTTCTATCATTCAAAAGAAATACCCAGAAGTCAAAACTTTACGGGATGCCACTATTGAAATGGTTGAGGAGTGTTTAGCGGGCGAAAGCAGTGACATTTACGATAGATGCAAATATGTTGTGGAAGAAAACAACCGTTTACTGGCCGCTTGTGAGGATTTACAACAGAACAAAATAGCAGACTTCGGTCAGAAAATGTATGAAACCCACACTGGCTTGAGTGAACTTTATGAAGTAAGTTGTCCAGAATTAGATTTTATAGTAGCGTGTACTAAAAAAGAGGACGGCATTTTAGGCGCAAGAATGATGGGTGGCGGTTTTGGTGGTTGCGTAATCTCTTTGGTAAAAGAAGACCAGTTAGAGGGTATAGTACAACGCATTAAAGAAGCTTATTTCAGTAAAATGAAT
>DASSWV010000170.1:0-2698 GCA_035704545.1 Pelobium sp. | reverse complement strand
GTATTTGGGAACTGTACTTTCTGTAGGATACTTGCTCATGTAAGTGTACAAAAAATCATAATCCGAATCGGTTAAATTGAAGCGCTTATTTTTAGGAAATGCTGTTGGAAAGAATAGCCTTTTCATTAACTCATGCTGGTCTGTAAGCTGAAAAGTGTTTTTACCGGTAAAATCAAACGGCTCTTTAATCAATTGATTGTTATTGTCCAAATATCCTTTGCCTCTAGTAAGGTTATTAAGTTTTAGCGGATAGTTGTTTGGGTCGTAATTTTTGGGCTTGGTATAAATCACTTCATCACCTTTGTAAAAGTACAAAGGGTTGGTATGTCGGGAAGTTTCTTCTCCATCACCTACTGCTAACCTGTTAATGATTCTCGAGTGTTTAAACCCGTAATTTTTTAGTTTTTTATTAATTGTTTCTCTGTCGGTGAACTCGTAGAGTCTATTAAAAGCATCATTGTCGCTTACTAAAAGAATCTTTTTAATATAATGCGCTATACTCGCTTTTCCGTTTTTTGCTGAATAATCGTTATCAACTTTCGATTGCTTTGTAAAAGCAGAATCAATTTTAAGGGGAGTGTATTTGTTTAAGCCTTCAATTCCTAACTCATTCAATTTCTCTAATGCGAAAATAGCTACAGGTAACTTTACGGTACTTGCCGGATAAAAATAGTGCTGATTATCGAGGTTGTAGCTGTAAGTTTTAAAATGAGCATTGTTTTTTTTATCTCTATTGATTTGTGTATATAAAATTTGAATTTCATTTTTCTGTGGCTTGCTGAGTATAGTCCCAAATAAATCTGAATTTTGGTTTAAAATGTTTTTCAGAGGGTTATTTTGCTGACTGTAACCTGTTTCCGAAAAAAATATGAATGCGATAATAATGTAGCAAAGTTTGTTCTTCATCTGTTGGTCTAATAAACCGCAAGATAAGCCATTCAATTGTTTTTCAAATTTAATAGGATGTAATTATAAAAAGATTACTTTTGCGCCGTTATGGTTCCCGATTTAGGTCGGGATTAAAAGGGAATAAGGTGTAAATCCTAAACTGTCCCGCAGCTGTAAGCTCTATAAAGTTTTTCATTCTTATGGTCACTGTTCTTTTAAACGGATGGGAAGGCCGAAAAACTTGGAGTAAGTCAGAAGACCTGCCTAACAATTATAATTCATAGCTTTCGGGGATTGGAGCTTTTGGGTGTAGGTACTTCACATTAGTATTTCCATTTCAACTAATTTTTCCGCAGGCTTATTTTTGTGTTTATGTATCCAAAAGTTTGTCTTTTTTTCATTTTTATCTTGTTTGCGATTTCGCCTGAGTATTCTTTTGGACAAAAAACGGATTCTCTTCAACGGATAAAAGAAGTAAAGGTGAAAGCCAGGGCAACTCATACAAGTTTAAGAGCTACACAAAAAGTAGATTCCGCATCCTTCCTAAAAACAAGTTCATACAATGTCGCAGATGCAATCAGAAATTTTGCAGGCGTAATAATTAAAGATTACGGCGGGATAGGTGGACTAAAAACAGTTTCTGTCCGCAGTTTGGGTGCAAACCATACCGGAGTACAGTATGACGGAATTAATATAGGCGACGCTCAAACCGGGCAGATAGATTTAGGGAGATTGATGTTGGACAATGTAGAGTCTATCTCACTATATCAGGCTCAACCAGATGACTTGCTAACTAACGCTCGGTCTTTCTCATCTGCCAGCTTAATTGTTGTAAAAACAAAAACACCCAGTTTTGATAAAGGAAGAACCAATAAATTGATGCTTAAATATACTGGTGGCTCTTTTGGATTAGTAAATCCGGTAATTCAGTACGATCAAAAGATTAGTAAAGAATGGTCGCTTAACTTAAACACGGCACTGCAAAAAGCCACTGGAGATTATAAGTTCCAAGTAATAGGCGATGGTTCAGATACATTGTCAACCAGAGAGAACTCACAAATAGATGCGTTGCAATTAGATGGTGGAATAATCGGGAAACTGAGCAAAAATAGCAGTTTAAATATCAAAGTAAACTATTACGATTCGCAAAGAGGTTTGCCAAATGCGGTTATTTACTATAATCCAACGGGCAGGCAACAACTTTGGAACAAAGATTTTTACACACAGGCGCAATACAAACAAGCTTTAGGTAAAGCATGGAATTTGTTGGTAGCAGCAAAGTATTCAAGAAATTATACCCGCTATAATGACCCAGATGTTTTAAACCAGCAAGGAGAGCTAGACAACAGGTATACACAAAAAGAATATTATCAATCTATTGCAACTACCTACAGCCCAGCTGAAAATCTTACTTTTAATTACGCTGCTGATGTGTTTTTCACCACACTTTTTACTAATTTATATCGATATGCGTACCCAACGCGTACTTCTATTTTGCAGGTTATAGGGGGTAAATATCAGCTCAATAAGTTCACTTTTGAAGGCAATGTTTTAAATACTTATATCAAAGAGAAAGTAAAAACAGGCCGTGAATCTCCGGAGCGAATGGTTTTTAGTCCAACTTTCTCTTTGGCATATCAAGCATCATCAAATATTACCCTACGTGGCTTTTACAAAGATATTTTTAGGTACCCAACATTTAATGACTTGTACTATACCAATTTTGGTAACAGAAAGCTAGACCCCGAAAAAACAAAACAGTATAACTTGGGGATTGTTTATGATAAGTTTACAGACACTAAGTTAAATT
>DASSWV010000201.1:0-2557 GCA_035704545.1 Pelobium sp. | reverse complement strand
TTTCCGGCGGAAGGATTTATCCATCCGAACAGCCAGATTCAACTTATTTCTTGCATTACAAATATGGTTCGCAGGTAGAGCAATACGCAAAGTCACAATTTCAATCAAATAATTTTATTGTTCCAAAATCGGTTTTCTCTTTTTTAACGTTTGATGAAGACATTAAAGGCTATGGCTTTGAAGATGTTTTGTTTGGTTTAGATGCAAAACATTTTGGATTAAAATTGAACACTATTAACAACCCAATAAAACACATCAAACTAAAAACTAATGATGAATTTTTAAATGATATGGAGCAGGCGCTCCAAAACTTACAAAAACTCATTACGAGAAAAAGAAATTCATTATTAGAAGAAAAGGTCGCTGTGTCCGCTTTTTATCAAAAGCTGGAAAAGTATAACCTTACTTTCTTATTATCAACTGGGCAGAAAACCATTTTAAAAAAAACCAGAAAGTTATTGCTCTTAAATATCCCGCTCGGGGTTACTTTGCTCATCACAATTTATAAGCTTTACTACTTCCATTCTTTAAAAATTGTTAAAGAAAATACTCCTGCCCATCTCTCTTAATTACACCTGCATCTAATAAGGTTCTGATCAGGTTTAGTTTTTCCTTCTCGTTTCCACGTTTTATATTAGTTAACAACTGCTTGGTATTGGAACTTTTATCTTTTAGGTAAAAGAGAATATCAGCAGTCATCTGCGATTCAAGGTCGCTTATCTCACTTCTTTTTTCTGCTAAACAAATGTCGCAAACCCCACATTTTTTTGCATCTGCTTCATCAAAATAATTCAGAATCTGGATATTTCTACACTTATCCTGCTCAACATAAGCCAAAGTGCTCATCATTTTCTTCTGATAATTTTCTTTACGCTCTTCAAAATACTTTTTATCAATCAATAAGTCTTCGGTTTTAAAACGTGGTTTAACAAAGGTGAGTAAAGGTTGATTGGTTTGTTGCTGATAACTAATGATTTCCAACTTATCCATTTCCTGTAAATATTTGATAACCATTGGTTTGGATAAATTGTTCTTTTTAGCCAAATCCATTTCTTTAATATTGATGAACTGATCAAAAGCACCGCCATAAGCTCTCAATATAGATTTGATAAAGCCATCAAACTTTGAATTCTCCACTTGGAAACGGTACAAATCTTCTCCGTTCACAATAAACTGGATCCGCGACAGCATCAGCGCACTTTCGTTGAGCACAAAATAATCATCATGCTCCAAAAACTTTATCGCACTAATGGTACTCAATACATCTAACTGAAATTTTGAACAAAAATCTGCTAAGTTAAACTCGTAAGTAATCCCCTCTCCTGCCTCAAACGGAATTTGCAAGTAATTGCAGATAAAATGATAGATCTTTTTGATTTCATTTGGCAAAGGGAAATTTTGTTCATAACGTTTTTCAAAACTAATGCGATCTCTGGGTTGAAACAAAACCACTGCGTAAGCTTTACGTTCATCTCGCCCCGCCCTACCCGCTTCTTGGTAATATGCTTCCAAACTTTCCGGAATTTCATAATGCACTACAAAACGCACATTGGGCTTATCAATACCCATCCCAAAAGCATTAGTGGCAACCATTACTTTAACCCGGTCGTTGAGCCATGCACTTTGTTTTTCAGCCCGCTCATCTAAATCTAAACCTGCATGGTAATATTGTGCGGGTATTTGATGCTGGTTTAAATATTTAGCAAGTTCTACGGTGTCTTTTCTAGTGCGCACATACAAAATCCCACTTCCGGCCACACCGTTGCAAACATCTAAAAGCTTTTGTAATTTGTTTTCTTGATTGATAACCGAGTAGCTTAGGTTTTTACGCTCAAAGCTCTTTCTAAAGATGTTATTCTCCTTAAACTCCAGCTTCTCTATGATATCCAACTGCACTTTTTCAGTTGCCGAAGCCGTTAAAGCCAAAACGGGCACATTGGGATGGATTGCTCTAAAATCTTTAATGTGCAAATATGGCGGACGAAAATCATAACCCCACTGAGAGATACAGTGCGCCTCATCAACAGCCAACAGGTTAACTTTCATATATTTTACCCGTTCACGTACTAAATCAGAAAGCAACCTTTCCGGCGATAGATACAGAAACTTCACAGCACCGTAAATACAATTATCCAAGGCAATATCAATCTCGCGTTTTCCCATTCCAGAAACAATGGCGACAGCATTAATTCCACGGTGTTGAAGGTTTTCAACCTGATCTTTCATCAATGCAATCAATGGAGAAATAACAATGCAAATGCCCTCCATTGCCATCGCAGGGACTTGGAAACAAATAGATTTCCCTCCGCCGGTGGGCAATAAAGCTAAAGTATCCTTACCCGCAAGCACAGCGTCAATAATTTCGGACTGTAAAGGTCTAAATTCATCGTATCCCCAAAACCTCTTTAAAATATCTTTGCTTAACATAACCCTGGTTTAAAACAAAGAAACTGAATATTTATGATTTTTGGTGTGCTTAACGTCATCAGTTTTAGTTTTTAGTACGCTTATTGCGGATGCAGGTTCAATGTAAAAAAACATATTTTAAGCATCTCTT
>DASSWV010000066.1:0-4408 GCA_035704545.1 Pelobium sp. | reverse complement strand
TTTCGCTGGAACGGATATTGGTGGATTCAGCGGCGAACCAACCGGCGAACTGTTCACTCGTTGGATTCAGTTAGGAGTTTTTTCTCCGTTTATGAGGGCGCATTCAGCTGGCGATACCGCAGAACGTGAGCCTTGGAGCTTTGGCCCAGAGTTGGAAGCCATAAACCGTAAATTTATTGAATTACGTTATAAGCTGTTGCCGTACATTTACGCAACGTTTTGGGAACATCACCGTTATGGTTTCCCAATATTGCGCCCCGTAGTAATGCTGGAGCAGGATAACCCAATTAATAGATACCGTGAAGATGAGTTTACCTTCGGCGATAAAATTTTGGTCTGCCCGGTTTTAGAAGAAGGAGCAACAGCAAGAAAGGTTTATTTGCCAACAGGTGGCGCATGGTTTAATTACTGGACACATGAGCGTTTAGAAGGGGGTGTCGAACATTTGATTGATGCACCTTTGGATTCGATGCCGATTTTTGTAAAAGCAGGCTCGGTAATTCCCGAATATCCGGTAATGCAATACACCAGCGAGTTTGAAGTAGAAGAAATGATGTTCCAAGTTTACTATTCGGAGCAAGAAGTAAACTCATTTTATTTTGAAGACCACGGAGATACTTTTGCCTATGAGCAAGATATTTACATGGAGAAAAAGTTTGTGGTAACTGGTGATAAAAAATCTATGACCATTAAACAAAGTGTTGAAGGTTTGTTTACACCTCGATACGAAACTTACGAGCTTAAAATTAACGGGTTGCCATTTAAACCGTCCAAAGTTTTAATTGATGGCAAGGTTTACGCTGGAAAGTTGGAGTTTAATGAGCTCAAAAGTTTAGTAATAAAAACACCTAAGCACTTTAAGCAAGTGCAGGTTGTTAAATAATACAATAACAAGCTTAAAAAGGCTATTCTAGTGAGGAATAGCCTTTTTTGTTTAATGTGTTTTGTTAAGGTATTTAAATTAAAATACTTGAAAAATTCAACATTATATGTAAATTGTAAATCATATAAACTCTCAAATTTTACTTTTTAGCAAATATGCAGGTAAGATTTTTTCAAAAAAAAGATATGGCCAAAAAGATAAAAGAACCCACTCCTCAAATAACCGATTTAAATAAAAAAGAAGCAAAACCTAAAGCAGTAGTTAAAAAAACTGCTGAGAAAAAGGAGACAGCTAAAAAAGATCTAGAAACGACAGAAAGTAAGGCAGTTAAAAAGAAAGTTGCTAAAAAAGTACCTAAAAAAAAGGAATCTGCAGTAGCAAAAAAGAAAGTTGCCGTAAAAAAGCCAGCCAAGCAAGCTGCTCCCAAATCTGAAGAACTTCATTTATCTTCTGTTGAAGGGCCTTCGCAATACGCAAGTGTTCATCACTACTCTAAGCTAACCGACTTTGATATTCTACTTTTTAAATCGGGAAAGCACTTTAAACTTTACGAAAAGCTGGGTTCGCATGTAGTGGAACATAACGGTGTTGTAGGTACTTACTTTGCAGTTTGGGCTCCTAATGCGCATTTCGTTTCGGTTATTGGTAATTTCAATTATTGGGATAAAGGCTCGCATCCATTATATGTACGTTGGGACGAAACCGGAATTTGGGAAGGTTTTATTCCGCATGTTGGCAATGGTGAATCTTACAAATATTTCATCAATTCAACAACTGGCGAAGATTTAGAAAAAGCAGATCCGTTTGCTTTGAGAAGTGAAGAACCACCTCGTACAGCTTCCATCGTATGGGATACTTGGTACGAGTGGAAAGACAAGGACTGGATGATGAATCGTTACCAAAAAAATGCGCTGGACAAGCCAATGTCGGTTTACGAAGTGCATTTTGGTTCGTGGAGCAGAAGTCCAGAAACACCTGATTTGTTTTTATCCTATCGGGATATGGCCGATAAATTAGTGCCTTATGTTAAAGAGATGGGCTTTACACATGTAGAGTTTATGCCTTTGATGGAGCACCCTTATTATCCAAGTTGGGGTTACCAAATCACAGGATACTTTGCCGCAACTTGCCGTTTCGGAACGCCACAAGATTTAATGTTTTTGATTGAGGAGTTTCATAAACAAGGAATTGGGGTGATTATGGATTGGGTTCCATCGCATTTCCCGGGTGATGCGCATGGCTTGTATAATTTTGACGGTTCGCACTTGTATGAGCATGCTGACGTTCGTAAAGGCTTTCACCCAGATTGGAAGTCGTACATTTTTAATTATGGTAGGAGCGAGGTTAGGGCATTTTTAATTTCTAATGCAATTTTTTGGTTAGAGCGTTTCCATATCGATGGGTTAAGAGTTGATGCAGTAGCTTCAATGCTTTATCTAGATTATTCGCGTAAACATGATGAATGGATTCCTAATGATTATGGCGGACGAGAGAATTTAGAAGCGATTTCTTTCTTGAAGGATTTTAACGAAGCGGTGTACTCTATGTTTCCAGATGTACAAACCATTGCTGAAGAATCTACTTCTTTTGGTGGCGTAAGTCACCCAACGTTTAGCGGTGGTTTAGGGTTTGGACAAAAATGGATGATGGGTTGGATGAATGATACTTTAAAGTATTTTGCTGAAGATCCGGTTAACAGAAAACACCATCACTCTGGTTTAACTTTTAGTACTATTTACGCTTTTACAGAGAATTTTATGTTACCGCTTTCGCATGATGAAGTGGTGCATGGCAAAAAATCAATGATTTATAAAATGCCAGGAGACGAGTGGCAACAGTTTGCTAATCTGCGAGCATTGTATGGTTATATGTGGACTCATCCGGGAACTAAATTGCTTTTTATGGGCTCCGAGTTTGCACAAACTTCAGAATGGAATCCTAAATATTCTTTAGATTGGCATTTATTGGATCATGCGCCCCATCAAGGGATGAAAAAAACTGTTATGGCGCTTAATAAGCTATACACAGAAGAACCGGCTTTGTACGAACGTGGTTTTGATTCGGAAGGTTTTGAATGGATAGTGAATGATGATGCAGATAATTCGGTGCTAGTTTATACCCGCAAAGGTTTTAATCCTAAAGATGATTTGATAATTGCATTAAACCTAACACCAATTCCGAGGGATAATTATAGATTTGGAGTGAGCAAGTCTGGTAAATGGAAAGAGATTTTCAACTCGGATGCGAAAGAATTTTGGGGCAGTGGTATAAAAAATGCTGATAAATCTACAGAAAACACAACAAGTCATTGGAAGTCAAATTCCATAGAAGTTAATTTGCCTCCGCTTGCAATGGTGGTATTTAAAGCGGTTTAAATTGTATAATTATTTAAACCCGAGCGTTTTTCAACGCTCGGGTTTTTTTAAAAATCAAGAAATCGGCTTTAGCCGAAACCTCCCATCCACATTAAAGCTTTGCCACTTTTCCAGATCCGCTGATCTGAGTTTCAACAACAGCATCTCCACTATATGAAATTTCGCCACTTCCGCTGATGCTGGCTTTCAGATAATCGCTCACAGTTGCTTTTACTTTCCCGCTTCCGCTGATGCTGATATGGGCATTTTCAGCCATAACATTGGAAACATTTAAATTGCCGGAGCCGTTGATTTTTACATCCAGATTTTCAACGTTGATCAAACCTGCATTTATTTTCGCAGATCCGTTTACGTGGAAAAATAGATCAGGCTGATCTGGAAAGTTACCGCTTACATCTGCATCCGCAGAACCGTTGATGGACAAATTAGGTAAATGCGGGATGGTTAAAAAGATTTCGGTGTTATCATTCCGCACATTATAATGATTGGGAAATTCAAGTACAAGAACATTGTTTTTCACATCGGTGCTTAAAGCTGCTACCAAATTTCCGTAGCCCTTAACTTCTAGTTTGTACTCATCTCCCTGAGTAACATACACATCTGTTGAACCCTTAACTTTAACAGTTTTTAAACCTCCGAGAACCAGTAATGTTCTGTTTTCGGTAATAATTGAACCTTCGCCCGTAAGTTTCTCTTTTGTGCAGGCACCCAGTAAAATAGCAATTATTGGAACTATGCCGATTAGTAGTGATTTTTTCATCATTTGTTTTTTTTATGATACGTGATTTTTGCCATAACGCTACAATTGTAACGCAACATTTTATTAAAACTGGATTTTATAATTGAGGGTAGGGAGGATACCGTTATGATAAATGGTTTCAATTATCTTTTTATCAGAATTGTAAAACTCGCCATATTCATTCTCTCTATTTAGGATGTTTTGAATATCAATAATAAAAAAATGATTGACTCTAGGCCTGTTCACGCGGTAATTAATGGCAAAATCCACCAGGGATTTCGCTTTTAAAACTTTATTAAGTTATTGATATAGTTCGTATGTTTGAGGTAAGGTAAAAAAAATGCCTTACACAAATCAAAACTCTGCCAGAAATTCCCAAATTTTTTCTGGCCACTTTTCAACCTTGGCTGA
>DASSWV010000559.1:0-2095 GCA_035704545.1 Pelobium sp. | reverse complement strand
AACTTCTTCTAAGCGCCCCCAACGTTGGTCTCTGGCTACATCTAAAATTGGCGCATAAACATTGGTATAACCTAAAGCTCTAGCTTCTTTACCGGTAATTCGCCCCATTTCTCTTACCAAACTGCGGTTCCAGGTCATGCCCATGTTTAGTTGGGTAGGGAAACCAGTTGCTTCGTAAGCTTCAATACCTCTAATGCCCTCGTTAGAGAAATCAACAGGTACACCTAAACGTGTTTTTTCTATAAAGAAACGTTGTGTTTCGTTCATCGCCCAAACATGTCTTTTTACATCCGTCACCAAATCAAGGTTTTTTTCTACCGTGTTCCAGTTTAAAAAGCCATTTAAATGTTCGTCAATGTTAGCGATGCCATCTTTCCAGATTTCGTTTTCCCATTGTTTGGTTGGTAAAGAGTCTTTTAAAATCCGTTTCCAGCCGTACAGCGTTGCCATTTGGTTGGTTTTCTCGTTCAAATTCATTTGCGAGAGCAAATCTTTTATACGCTCATTCAGCGGACGAGTAGGGTCTTCGTACACATCTTTTTTGCCGTTCTTATTCAGGTCTATCCAACCGTTTTTATAAATTTTAGTCGGTTTTTGTGCCGCACAAACAGAGGTGAAAAACACCGCCAATAAACCTAGAATTATGCTTTTATTTTTCATTTTTGTCTTTCAAGTTTTGGTATCGCAGTAATGCTTCTAAAAAATAGTAATCGGCATAAATAAGCGGTACATCAATTTCGGATTGGTGAGGGAAACTACCTACCGAATGTTTTAGGATAAAACCTGCATTTGTACCCGGTTTAGCCAAATATTCATCACTTGATAAAGAGCTTAACATTTCCTCCGCATTTTTAAAATATTCTTTTCCTTTGTTGCCGGCAAAAGTACTCAACTCTAACAATCCTGAGGCTACAAGCGATGCAGCAGAGGCATCTCTTGGAATATAGTCTAACTTTCTATTTTCATAGTCCCAATCTGGTTTGTAACCGGCTTGCCCCACATTAAAATCCCAGTATGGCACTTTATCTTTTGGAAGATTAGGATTGTTGATATAAAAATCTGCTGCTTTTTTTGCTGCATTTAGGAAACGTTCATCGCCGGTTTCTCTGTACATCATGGTGAAGCCATAAATTGCCCAGCCCTGTCCCCTTGCCCAAGTAGAGTTATCGGAATAGCCTTGGTTGGTTTGTTGATGTAAAACTTTTCCGGTCTCGGCATCATAATCCACGACATGGTAGGTGCTGTAATCAGGTCTAAAATGATTCTTCATTGTATTTAAAGCATGACTTACCGCAACATTTTTATATTTTGGATTGCCTGTAATTTTAGAAACATAGCATAACATCTCCAAATTCATCATGTTGTCTATAATCACCGGGTATTTCCACATTGTTTTTCCGTCCCAAGACATTTTGGAGTTCCATGATTTAATCAGTCCCACTTTAGGATCAAACCTTGTTAAAGCGGATTCTGCCGACTGGATCAATATTTTTTTATAAGCATTCAGTTTAGCGGTATCTTTTTCTAACCTCATTGCATTGCCATAAGAGCAATACATTACAAAACCTACATCATGGTGTTGCGTTAAAAATTGCCCTTGTTCTAATGCTTCTGTCCATTTTTCCGCAGCATCTTTCCATTCTGGATTTTGAGTGTACTCATAAATATACCATAAGCCTCCGGGAAAGAACCCGCCTGTCCAGTCCCAAACATCAGTACCTTTAACTTCTCCTTTTTTGTTGATTGTGCGGGGAAATGAGGTTAAATCTGTTTGTTGTGATAGCATCATTTGATACTGCTTTTCTGCTACATCAAAATCTTTTTTAACAAGCTGTCCGTTACTGCTACATGAGGCAAATAACACTGTTGCCAATACCGCTATCAGCGTATTACGTTCTAAAAACGAACCTTTTTTGTTCTTCATAAGCTTATTCATAAGTAAATAGGTTTCCCTTTCGTCATTACAACGACAATGAATTCCTGAAATTTTAATTAAAAAATGTATTGTTTATTTCTGTCTTTTTTTGGCGCTCATAAACCGGGATAATCAATGAATAATTACCCGGTTTAATGTTTTTGGTTTGTTATGGATCAA
>DASSWV010000444.1:0-3583 GCA_035704545.1 Pelobium sp. | reverse complement strand
TGGCACTGCCCATATTGGCAACAGCACCCGTTAAATCTGCTCGCTTTTGAGTAGCGCAACCTATAATAATAACTTCGTTTAAACTTGTTTGATCAGGCTTTAAAATCACTTTCAATTCGTTATTAGTAATTTTAACTTCCTGCGTAAGAAAGCCTAGGAAAGCAACTATGAGTGTTTTCTCTTTCTGTGAAACAGTTATCCGGAAATAGCCATTTGCATCTGTAATGACCTGATTTTTTTGACCAGTTTTTGCTTTAACAATTACGCCGGGAAGGGGGGTTTGCTGATTGTCAAAAACGTAACCGCTAACAACCTTGCTGTCGTCGGTTTTAAAACCGCTTAAAATAAGCGTAACAATGAGGAGGGAAAGTAATTTTTTCATAATGTTATTTTTAAATTTGATAACATGATGCTTTTTAAAACCATTTTCCATAAACAGCCCAATTATTTTTTTTAATATTGATGTTAGATGGTTACAATTCCTGAGCAAAAAGGTGCCAATTTAGCTGATGAGCATTGGGTTGCCGAGTATAAAAACTCTGGCGATTTACAGGTTTTGGGCAAGCTCTATAAAAACTATATGCCATTGGTTTATGGTGTTTGTTTAAAATATTTTAAACATCCGGAAGAAAGCCAAGATGCGGTAATGCAGATTTTTGAGCAACTGATTGATAAGCTTAAAAATCACGAAGTAAAAAATTTTAAGAGCTGGCTTTACGTTTTAACCAGAAACTTTTGTTTGATGGAATTGCGCAAAAGTAAAAAAGTGACCACCGTTAATATTGAAGATACTTTTGTGGAATCCGATGCTTTGTTGCATCATGATGATAACGATACCAGAGAAAATCGGCTTTTGCTAATGGAAGCTTGCTTGGGAACATTAGTTGAAGAACAAAAAAAAACGTTACAACTGTTTTATTTGGAACAAAAATGTTATACCGAAGTAGCCGATAAAACAGGATACGAGCTAAAAAAAGTAAAAAGCTACATCCAAAACGGAAAAAGAAATCTAAAAATTTGTATCGAAAGAAGCAGTGAATAACCCGCAACAAGATATCGTATTAATCCGTAAATATCATAACGGAGAGTTAAGTCCAGCCGAAAAAAACCAGCTGGAAGCAAGGGCTTTGGACGATCCTTTTTTACAGGACGCATTGGATGGATATGAAGATTTGGGTGTAAAGGAAGACGATATTTTAACCCTGGTCAAAAAGCTGGACGAAAGAACTGAACCGGGTAAAGTTATTGCGCCAATTTGGGGAATTAAACAATGGGGAATTGCTGCTTCTGTGCTTTTATGTATTGCTTTGGGAAGCATCTATTTTAATCAGACACCCAAAGACAGAACCATCGCCCTAAAGGATATACAAAAAAGAGAAGATATTCCGCAGGCCGAAAAATCAAAAATTTTACCGTTAGAAAGTATAGCTGTAGAGAAATTAACAATCACACCAAAAACTGATAAACCTACGGAAACAGCAAATAATTCAGCACCGCTAAATAAAACTGAAAGCTACACGCCAGAACCCGACATTATTGTTGAACCGCTGGCAGCAGTACCAGAAACAAAAAATTTATCCAAGGAATTGGAAGAGGTTAGCGTAATAGGTTACCCAACTCAAAAAAAACAAGATATAACTGGCGCTGTATCAAGCATGAACTCGGAAAGTTTAATGGCTTCCAAGATGATGCGAACCGAAAACTCCTCACAAACCATCAAGCTAAAAGGCAAAATTATTGATGAAAAAGACAGCACTGCATTACCTGGCGTTACCGTCAAAAATTTAGAAAACGGTATAATCAAACAAACAGATGCAAACGGCGAATTTACCATTGAAGCAAACAAAAATGATGATCTAGCAATTAGTTTTTTGGGTTACGAAACTAAAAACAAAACGATTCAAATCACAGACGATTCAATGTTGATTGCACTTGCACCATCAACAGCATCATTATCAGAAGTTGTGGTAGTAGGGTATGGAGCTGCCAAACGAGAAACAAACCTAACAACTGGACCTAAAGTAGGATGGCGGAGGTTTAAACAGTATGTGGAAGAACAAGCAGAAATAGCAAAAATCGGCAATGGAAAAGTGCATATCCAGTTTATCATCAACCCTGATGGTGAACTCTCTGACTTTAAGATTATTGATTCGTTTTCGCCGAAAGCTGGCGTTGCCGCAATAAATATCATCAAAAACTACAATAGCGGTTGGATTGGCTCGGCTGAGAAAATCCCGCATAAGACAAACATTACCATCCAATTTAAATAATCCCAATCGACATGAAAAAACTACTGTTTCTTATCCCTGTTATTTTGTTTTCCTGTTCACAGAACAATAAAACTCAAGATGAAAACGCGGAAAAACTGACTGTGGGTGCGGATCCGCATTCGTTTGCAAACCCTAAAGAAAATGTAGTTACTCATTTGGATTTAACTTTGGATGTTAACTTTACCAATCAGCAATTGAAAGGATTGGCGGTGTGGACAATAAATCACGTTGCAAAATCAGACGAGATTATTTTTGACACACAGGGTTTAAACATCGAAAAAGTAACTTTAGATAACGATACGAATGATGTGTTTTTTGCATTGGGTGATAGCGTGGAAATTTTGGGGCAAGCGCTAAGTATCCCCATTAATCCAGAAACAAAAAAAGTAAACATCTATTACAGCACCAGCAAAGATGCGAAAGCCTTGCAGTGGTTAAATCCGCAACAAACTGCCGGAAAAAAACATCCTTTTTTGTTTACACAATCACAAGCAATTTTAGGTCGTAGCTGGATCCCTACACAAGATAGCCCGGGAATAAGATTTACCTACAACGCAACAGTAACCGTCCCAAACGGCTTAATGGCTTTAATGAGCGCAAAAAATCCTACAGAAAAAAATCCGGAAGGGAAATATCAGTTTGAACAGAAAAATGCGATCCCATCATATTTAATGGCTTTGGCTGTGGGCGATATCAGCTTTAAAGCTATCGATAAAAGAACTGGAGTTTATGCCGAACCCGCAATGTTAGACAAGGTAGCTTACGAGTTTGCAGATATGGGAAAGATGATAAATGCCGCTGAAAAAATTTATGGCGATTACCGATGGGGCAGATACGATGTGTTGGTGCTACCACCAAGCTTTCCTTTTGGCGGGATGGAAAACCCGATGCTAACTTTTGCTACACCAACAGTAATAGCCGGCGATAGATCTTTGGTAAGTTTAATAGCGCATGAGCTAGCACACAGCTGGAGCGGAAACTTAGTAACCAACGCAACGTGGAATGATTTCTGGCTAAACGAAGGTTTTACGGTTTACTTTGAACGGAGAATTGTAGAAGCACTTTACGGAAAAGAAGAAGCCAAAATGCAGGAAGTTTTAGGCTATAATAACTTAATGAAAAGCATTAAAGAACTCGGCAATAAAAACCCAGATACCCGTCTTAAAACAGACTTTACGGATAGAGATCCGGATGATGGCGTTTCTGATATCGCTTATGAAAAAGGTTATTTCTTTTTAAAAAATATTGAAAAAGCTGTTGGTCGCAAAAAATTTGATGCCTTTTTAAAAGATTACTTTAACCGTCATGCTTTT
>DASSWV010000322.1:0-5060 GCA_035704545.1 Pelobium sp. | reverse complement strand
AAAGTTGATCCTGTGATTTCTTATGTCCCAGGTTACAGCTTAAGCCCCATTTTCCCCTTAATTTCTGGAACACAATAACAATAGAACATAGATTAGATTAACCCAGAGAGGCTGTTTTTGCACAAGACAGTCTCTTTTTTGTTTGTGATACTTCTTATGGTAGGATTTTTGTTTTCCATAAATCACTAAAAAAATATAAACCATGGAAAATAATCAAGAACCCAAAGCAAACGGTATTAAGAATCCAAAAGTGACTAACCAGTCGGATAAAATCGTAAATAAAAAAAAAGAAAATGTACACGAAGCCACAAATGAAGAACAATGGGCTCACGATGTTAATGAAGAGTTTGGAGATGATTTTATTTTGCCTGATGATGAAGATGAGGAATCAATCAAAAATTGATTTTCTTCAGCGGTTTAAATTATGCAGTCTGTTCTTTCAAAACTTCGCAGTTAACGCCAAATTTATTTAAAAAATCAACGCCTTCATCATTCGCTAAATCTTTATATAATGCATAGGATTCTTTAAAGAAAACTTCTTTGATGCCTGATGATAGTATCAACCTAGCGCATGCAATACAAGGAGAAAGCGTAGTATATAAAGTTGAACCTTGAATTTGTGTGCCGTTTTTTACAGCGTACAGTATGGCGTTTTCCTCGGCATGTAATGCTAATGAACAACTGTTTCTTGAATCTCGCGGACAGCCTTCATCTGGCCACTCTTCATCGCAGTTGTGTGTGCCCGGAGGCGGACCATTGTATCCAATAGAGATGATACGGGTGTCTTTTGTTAACACGGCACCTACTTGTCTTTTAACGCAGTGAGAGCGCAAAGCCAAATCAGAAGCCAAATTCATAAAAATACTATCGAAGCTTAATTTCAAAAAATGTTTTGTTTAGAATCTGCATTGTAAAATTGAAGCGAAGATAACAGATTCCCCTATGTTAAAGCAATTTATTGTTAATTGTAGGCGTTTACTTAAATTAAAAGCTGTTTTTGAGTTTGAAAATTGCATATTCGCATTAAGACAAGATCATAAATAAGATTAATGCTAGAACTTATTATTTCGGGAATTGGACTAGGTATTGTGCTTTCTTTTCTAACCGGCCCGGTTTTTTTTGCATTGATAAAAACCAGTATCGAAAAAGGTTTTTATGCCGGACTATCGCTTGCAGGCGGTGTGGTAATCAGCGATTTTATTTATATGACCATTACTCTTTTTGGAACTTCATTATTGAGTTTTGAGAGCGAATATCGTTTGCCAATTGGCGTAGTTGGCAGTATGGTTTTACTGGGTATCGGTCTTTACTATCTAATTAAAAAAGTGGAAATCAATTACGTAGAAGAATCTTCTAGGATTAAACATGCTGGCTACTTTTTCAAAGGGTTTTTCATGTGTATTTTTAATCCTTTTATTTTGTTGTATTGGGTAAGTGTTTCTAGCGGAGTTTACTCTGTTTATGGAGAACTTACTTCTCAACAAATCATCCCCTTTTTTGGAGCTATTTTAATCACACTTTTCGGGATGGATACGATGAAGGCTTACTTTGCCTATAAACTTCGGTATAAAATCAAACAGAAATCTATCCAAAACCTAAATCGGGTAGCCGGAGTTTTAATTATTATTTTCGCCTTAAAGCTGATTTATAACTTAGTGACTGGCCACAGTTTAATTTAACTACAAGCCACTGGTTCCAGGGAAAATATCAACATAGTCCACCAGCATTCCACCCTCGCAATTTTCCATGTTTTGTAACCTGAAATAGGTTCGGTTTCCTTTGCCGTAAAAAGTTTGTTTTCCCTGTTTTACGCATGGTTCGCCACCATTGTTATTACTTACTTTGGTGACAATTATACCTGTAAACTCTAGTTCCTTTTCGCCAATGCGTTTAATTTTTCCTTCGATGATTAAATAATCTCCGGCTTTGTTTTTCTGTGAACCACTGATGCTGAACCACTCGCTATCTATTGGTTTTAGGGTGGCATTTCCGGGGCGGTCCCAGCCAATCCAATGTAAAGATATTGGATGTTTACCCTCGCCTTTTTGAGTAGTAACAGGCTCTTTAACTGGCGGAACTTCGGCTTCCTTGTTACTAACTAATAATGTATCAGTAGTTTGTTGGTTATTGGAAAGCACCTTTTTTAAACTGTCGTTTTCTTTTATTAAACGATCTACCTTTCTCTGGTTTTCTTCCGTTTTAGGGTTTTCTCCACAAGAAATCATTAGTGTAACAACGGCAAATATTAAGAATTTTTTAAAATAAATCATTTTGAAGGTTTTTCGCATATAGCATTTAATCCTTGAGGTTTATCCAAAAAATATACCAAACACCAATCACTTGACATTGACTGGAATTTAAACCGCAATAAATCTTAAATTTGCGACATCAATTTATTGAGATGATACTTACAGATACCCATACCCATATATATTACGAAACTGATTTAGAAAAGCAAAAAGAGCAATTGAATCGCTGTTTAGAAAACGATATTTCTCGTTTGTTTTTGCCAAACGTAGATAGCAAATCTATCCCTCTGGTTTTTGGCTTGGTAGAGCGTTTTCCCCAAAACTGTTTCCCTATGTTGGGTTTGCATCCATGTAATGTTAAAGAAGATTACGAAACAGAACTTGCGCTAATTGCAGATGCGATAAATACCCATAAAATTTATGCGATTGGGGAAATTGGAATTGACTTGTATTGGGATCAATCTTTTTTAAAGCCACAACAAGATGCTTTTAACAAGCAGATTGAACAAGCAAAGTCAATGAATTTACCAATAGTAATTCACTGTCGTGATGCTTTTGATGAAGTTTTCGAGGTGTTAGACGGACAAAACGACGAGCAGTTGAGAGGGATTTTCCATTGCTTTACCGGCGATTTGCAACAAGCAAACCGAGCGATTGATTTAGGTTTTTACTTAGGAATAGGAGGAGTGGTAACTTACAAAAAAGCCGGTTTGGATAGGGTGGTGGAGCAACTGGATTTAAATAACCTGGTTTTAGAAACCGATTCGCCGTACTTAGCGCCAAGTCCGTATCGGGGTAAACCGAACGAGAGTTCGTACCTTATTCACATCGCACAAAAAGTTTCAGACCTAAAGCAAACAAGTTTAGAAACCGTTGCGGAAATAACCACGGCGAATTCACACAAAGTTTTTGGCATCTAAATCTTAAAGCGTTAATTTGCGCTACATCAAAAAACACCAGAAATGACTAAAATATTTGTGATATATACTGGCGGAACAATCGGTATGATCACAGATCCTTCATCGGGAGCGTTAGAGCCTTTTACCTTCGAGCAAATCATTGAGAACGTTCCTGAATTACGCAGAATGGATTATGAACTCACAGTTTATTCGTTCGATCCAATCATAGATTCTTCTGATATGACACCCGAAATTTGGGCGTTTTTAGCTAAGCTGATCAAAGATAATTACGACGACCACGATGGGTTTTTAATTCTCCATGGATCGGATACGATGGCGTTTACAGCTTCTGCTTTAAGTTTTATGTTGGAAGGTTTGGGTAAGCCTGTGATTTTTACAGGTTCGCAATTGCCTATATCGGAAGTGCGTACAGATGCCAAAGAAAATTTTATCACTGCGCTTGAAATCGCATCTGCAAAAACGGAAGACGGGAAAGCAAGAGTGCCAGAAGTAAGTATTTATTTTGAAAATAAATTATATCGGGCCAACCGAACCTTCAAGTATAACTCCGCAAAATTCGAAGCTTTTAGGTCTCCAAATTACCCGGTTTTAGTAGAAGCGGGTGTGCATATTAAATACAACGATGCCGTAATTGGCAGGTTAGAAAACCCCATTCTTCGTGTGCATACCAATGTGAGCAATAACGTTGGGGTGCTAAAATTATATCCAGGCATTAGTCCAGAAATTGTAGATGCGGTACTTAATTCAGATGCAGAAGCAATCATCATGGAAACTTTTGGCACCGGAAACACCACAACAGCAAAATGGTTTTTAGGTAAGCTGAAGAATGCCATTGATAAGGGAAAAATTATTTTGGACATTTCGCAGTGTAAAGTTGGGTCTGTTGAAATGGGCCGTTACGCCACAAGCAGCGCACTACAAGAAATGGGCGTAATTAACGGTTACGATATGACTTTTGAAGCGGCAGTTACAAAGCTGATGTATTTGTTAGGTAGAGATTACCCTCGCGATAGGTTACTGCGTCGCCTAAGTAATTCTATTAGAGGCGAATTGACAAAAAACTAATTTTAAAATCATCTTAAGAGGTTAAATATTATTTCTCTAATTTCGAGAATAAAAAACCTACCTTTGCAAAATTATTTTCTAAAACTAAATGGCAACTTCAGGAAGTTTTAGAATCGATTTTGAAATTATTTTATGAAAAAGATTGTAGATTACCGTAAGTTTTTAGAAGTATCAGAAAAAGCAACACTTGCGGAACTTAAAGTTGTTTATCGCTCATTAATGAAAAAATGGCATCCAGATAAATATCAGGATAGCGAAGAGAGCAAAACTGAAGCAGAGGAAACCAGTAAATATATCATTGAAGCTTACCATTTTTTAGTAAGTATTGCACCAGAAACACGCAGCCAGTCTTTAGAAGAATACACCACCACTATTAACGAATCTTTGATCAGTGATTTTGAGTTTAAATCTCAAGTATTAAAGGTTTGGTTTCATGATGGTAACGAGTACGAATATTTTGATGTGCCAAGAGCAGTTTACGTAAAGTTGGTAAATGCCGATTCGAGAGGACGTTTTGCCCGTCGCCATATTTTTAATTCTTATGTTTACCGTAGCGTTAATAGATTAGTTGCAACTGCTTAAAAATTAGATTTAAATTGCGCTCGTTTGTAACGAGCTATATAGAACTGCTTGAAAATTAGATTAAATATTGCGCTCGGTTGTAACGAGCGCTTAATATGGGTGTTCGATTTTATCGATTTTTTTGAGATGTTATATAATCCCATAAAGCGACCCACCTTTCTTCCCCAACTCATCAACCTTAGCTTCTACATTAGCATCCATAATTAAAGGTGGCGCATGGTGTGGTTTTATTCTCGCATCAATA
>DASSWV010000316.1:0-3099 GCA_035704545.1 Pelobium sp. | reverse complement strand
CGAAGCACTCTTGAATGCCTAAAAATAAAATCAACAAACAATGAAAAAAAGTCACTAGCCTTTCCGGCGGCAATCCGGGGAGGTTATGATAGAAAGAACCATTTTATTTCTAAAAAAAACTTCAAAAAGAAAGAATACCTTCAGCATAGCCTAGAGATAGATGTATTATAATAATATGTACATACAGCAACATGGTTTAGGCGTATTGCAAATTCTTATTCATTGCTCAGTTTCAGATACGCTAAAGCTAACATCCGGAACAGCTTAAGTAAGGATACCCTTAAAATGAATAATTAACTTTTATTGTAAAACAAAAAAAACCGACTCAAATAAATGAGCCGGTTTTTTTAGGAGTAAGTTAACCTTAGTTAAATAAGGTAAACTCTACTCTTCTATTGTTCTGACGACCTATCGCAGTAGCGTTAGTATCAATAGGCTGAGTTTCTCCGTAACCTGTAGCTTCAACTCTGGATGCGTTAACACCTTTACTTACCAAGTAAGCTTTAACAGATTCTGCTCTCTCTTTTGAAAGTTTCATGTTGTAAGCATCGCTACCTTGACTATCTGTGTGACCGGCCAGTTTTAAGCTTAAGTTTTTAGAAATAATTAGATTAGCTACTTTATCTAAAGTTGCATAAGATCTAGGTCTAATGGTTGCTTTTGCAAGGTCAAACTCTAAGTTTTTAATTGCATCTGCAACTACTTTTTTATCTTCCTCAGAAATAACATAAGTCACTGGTTTCTGTACTATTGTTGTGCTAACTGGTAAAGGACAACCCGCACCATCAACGGCAACGCCATTTTGTGTATCTGGGCATTTATCATAGAAATCAGAAACACCATCTCCGTCAGCATCGCTCATTAATTTGCTTACTTTATCTTTAAGCATATTAACTTCGTCGTTGTTTTTTGAAGCATCAATTTCTGCTTTTAAAGCATCATATTTTGCAACATAGTTGTTTTCTAAAATTGCAGCTGGGTTAGCAAAGGCTAATTGTGGTTTCGCTTTATTTCCTAATGCAAATTCTAAACCTCCGTATCCGTAAGAAAACTTATCATTTGATGGTTCTCTATGGTAACCGTCTAAATTATCGCCATCAACAAAGTTCATTTTATAACCGAAATCAAGGTTAACTCCCTTGGCAATCATAAACTTTAAACCAACTGCAACAGGCACAACTAATTCGTGGATGTTTTCTCCGTCGTTCATTTGAGTGGTAGTGCCACCATTATCCGTAACTGTTGGTTGGTAGCCCATTAAACCTGCACCGGCAGAAACATAAGGAGTAACATAACTTTTACGGTTTAAAATGTTAAAGTTTGCGATGTTATAAACCGCACTTAACGTTCCGCCCCATTTAATTTCTGTTTCGTAATTAGAATAAGGCGTATTTTGAATTGGAGGACCATCTGTATTAGTGGTTTCATTATCCGCTTTCAGTGTTCCTCTAAAGAAATCTCCCTGAATACCAAAATTGTGGGTAAACTGTTTTTTAAGATATCCACCGTAACCTGCATTTACTTCCCAGTTTGAGAAATCGTTTTTGCCACCTGTAACTACTGCTGGCGACATTACACCTCCAGTAACTCCAAAAGACCATGTTCTGTATGCAGAAGCTTTTGTGAAAGGCTCAGGTGTACTATCCGTATTGGTTTGTGCGTTTGCATAGCTTGCCATGGCAATTGCGCCAACTAGCATTATACTTTGTTTTAGTCTTGTTTTCATAATCATCGTTATTGTTTGTTGAGTGTACAGTCAAAACAGCGCCAAAACTAATTTTTAGAATTAATAGTTTATAACTATCTGTTAACTAATACTTAATGCAACTAAAAAAGACTTAACGGTTAGGCTAAGTCTTTAATAAATTTGTATCAAATAAGATACAAATTACCAGAGTTTTGTAGGGTAAACTCCGTCTTCTACTAATTTGTTGATATTATCTTGTACAATTTCTTTATCTTCTTTGTAAGTAACGCCAAACCATTTGGCATCTGTTGGGATAACTTTAAATGTGGCAATATCATGCTGTATCAAATGATCTGCAATTAAAGGAATAAAAAACTCAGCTTTTGGATTATCTTCATTTTTAGAAACAAAATCAACAAAAAGCTTTTCGGTTACTCCAAACACTTCTGGTGTAAAGCCCCAAAAATTCATAGAAACTGGGGTTGTGGCATCCAAAGGTGTTTCTGTTCCGTTTTCTTCATAAACGATTGCTCCGTCTTTTGGGTAAACTTTGGTACGTTCGTTAATTTCTGTCATGTTGCCATTATCGTCGGTTTTACAAACGCCACGAGACACAGAACCATTTTCTGATAACGTGTTGCCAATTTTGTAGCCTACAATACTGTATTTGTTTTCTTTGGCCTCAGTAGTTAAAAAGTCCACCATGTTTTTGAAAGCTTCGTAACCATAATAATCATCAGCATTGATTACGCAAAAAGGTTCGTGAATTTGATTTTTAGCTTCTAAAATAGCATGGCCAGTTCCCCAAGGTTTTGCCCGTTCAATTTCTTTATCGATACCGTACTTCTTAAGGTCAAAAGTTTGAAAAACGTAATCGGTTTCAATTTTTCCGGCTAATTTAGCATCAAAAATATTTTTAAAATTGTCTAAAAATTCTTCTCTGATAATGAAAGTGATTTTTCCAAACCCTGCTTTTATAGCATCGTAAATAGAGTAATCAATAATGGTTTCTCCGTTAGGGCCAAATCCGTCAATTTGTTTCATGCTCCCATAACGGCTAGCCATCCCTGCGGCAAGTATTAGTAAAGTAGGTTTCTTCATTTTTGTGATTTTAGTTTATTAGATTTTTAGTTTTTTAGTTGGTTAGATTGATTGACAATGCTAAACTAATAAAATTTACTTTTTGTTTTTAACGTAAGTATCAAGCCATGTGTTCATTTCCCAAAGCATGTGCAAAACAGATTCTTTCGCTCGGTACGAGTGCGCTTCTGACGGAAGAAAAACAAGTCTAGCAGTTCCTCCCAAACCTTTTAAAGCGTTGTAAAACCTTTCACTTTGGATAGGGAAGGTACCCGAGTTGTCATCGGCTTCTCCATGAATTAATAATAAAGGCGTTTTAATTTTATCGGCGG
>DASSWV010000258.1:0-2203 GCA_035704545.1 Pelobium sp. | reverse complement strand
TACTAAGTTAAATTCCTCTTTTTCTAATACCTCAAATGCTGAAACTCCCGAAGTTGCCGTTTTTACTTCAAAACCATTTCGCCCGAGGAATTTAGAAAGCAATAGGCCAATATTAACTTCATCGTCAACTATAAGTATTTTTTTCATGAATTAATGTTTTACCAAAGGGGGTTAAAATTTGGTTAAAGCGAATATAAATATTTATTATTAACTGGGAAAAAGTTTCTACATATTTAATTTTCAAGAACTATTTTTATTAATTATGACACTAATTATTCAAACACCGGTTTTCTTTTTTCTAGAAATGCGCTTATACCTTCTTTAAAATCGCTCTGTCCAAAACATCTACCAAATTCTGCTATTTCTTTAGCAAAACCATCCTTTGTAGCACCTGCTGAAGCGTTAACTGCAACAATAGCCGCAGCCACTGCTTTTGGCGAACGAGATAAAATAGTATTTAGCAGTTCTTTAGCTTCCGAAAGAAGCTGGTTTTGAGGAAAAATTCTATTTACTAATCCAATTCTGTAAGCTTCAGGTGCATCAATCATGTTAGCACTCAAAATCATTTCCAATGCAATGCCTTTACCTACTAGTTGCGTTAAACGCTGTGTGCCACCATAACCAGGAATTAATCCTAAGGTTACTTCTGGCAAACCGAGTTTTGCATTTTCACTAGCATACCTGATGTGACAAGCTAACGCAAGCTCTAAACCACCGCCAAGTGCAAAACCGTTAATAGCAGCAATAATTGGCTTTTGAGCAGTGGCAATCAGATCAAAAACTTGGATTTGCCCTTCTCTTGCGAGGTTTTCGCCTTCTTTTTGGTTGAGATATGAAAACTCGGAAATATCTGCGCCGGCAACAAAAGCCTTTTCGCCGGAACCCGTGATTATAATCCCGCCAACCGCCGGGTTTGCCAGTGCCTCTACCAGGATATGGTTTAGCTCTGCGAGGGTGTGTTTGTTTAAAGCATTCAGCTTTTCTGGACGGTTGATAAGAACTTGTAAAACCTTACCATCGTTTTCTGTTAAGATATTTTTGTAATCCATCTCGCAATTATTTAAAACCGGTTAATTGAAATTAGAGTTAAAGCCTAATCCGACAAATATTTTATCGATATTGCCCACTCCTACGCTATGACTAAATATAAAAAAATTAACAGCAAACCATCAATCTTATGAAAACCAATGTTTAATACTAATAGTAAACAGAAGAGAGGTTGGGGCAACCGGGGCACTAAAATTGTTTTTCTTTTTTTACTGATTAACAATACATATAATGGTGTTTCGGCAAGAGACTTCTTAATGAACACGGAAATTAATTTCGATAAAAATCCGGTGTTAATCAGCGACAGCTTAAAAAAAGTTGACGCTAAATTGTTTTTAAACACTTCGCTAGATCAACTTTCTGAAAACATCTATTTAAGCGCACTCCACCACTACCTTTTCTTTACGCAATCCTTCACTCCGGTACGGAGAAACACAGAATTTTTAGAGGTTTTAGCATTAAATGAATTTTATATTGGTAACACCTATCAAGCTGAACAACTTTTAACCACGGTTTTTGAGACCACAACAGACAGCCTACAAAAAGCAAAAACCTGCCTAAACCTGATTAAAATTAATTACTTAAACAATAGCCTAATAAAGGCTATGCGCTTTGTGAGAATAGCGAAAGACAGTTTATCTAGGTTTTACAGCTACAAACAAAAGTATGAACTTGTATTTACGGAAGCAAAAATTGCTTTGACCCAAGGCTTATCCACTAAAGCCGAAAATTTAATTATTGGTAGGGCGCTACCCATGAGCAACAAAGTTAAAGGGAAGCTAAATGAATTTAATTGTTACCTTTTCTTAGGCAAAATTTACTTAAAAGCAGGACAACTTACCCAAGCAAAATGGTTTTTTATACAAGCAAACACCATAGCTGTGAAGCAAAACTATGTCAACGGTAAAATTGAAACATCTCTATTGTTAGCCAAAACAAAAATTAAAGTTGGCGATAAAACTGTGGCGTTGCAAGACTTAGCGAAAGCTAGTAAATTGATGGATAATCAACACCAAATATATTTGGAAGATTTGCAAAATTTAACTCGCCTTGCTAAACAATAAGCTCAATTATGCCAAGAAAAAGAGGTTCGCTTCATTATCTTTTCATCTATTCTTAGCGAGAGCTATTATAAAATATAAAACATTTTTTTGAA
>DASSWV010000213.1:0-3222 GCA_035704545.1 Pelobium sp. | reverse complement strand
GAAGTTGGAGGTGGTAAAGAGTTAAGCCCAATTGTAACTATCGTAAAAGGAGAGAAGCAGTTGTTGTTAAGTTGTGATTGCGGTTTCAATTCCGATAAGTTTTTGTGCGATTATCAGGCGAAAGCGATTACAACGATTGTTAAGAAACCAGAATACCGAATCTTTTTTGACGAGAATCAACGTAAGCAAGTTTTAAAAACCGAAGCTACGGTTTATGGATTAGAGAATGAAGAAGATTTGTCGGATTATCTTGAACTCATTTTTGAAGACAATAGCTATTCGGTAATAGCAAAAAACAGCCAAATAGTCCCGCTAAACTCATCAGCGTTAAAAGCTTTGAAAACAAAACTTACAGCGTTTGCTTCTCCTTTAATACAAAGCCAAACTGCTGATAAAACAAAAATCATCGTTTTAAAAAATCATAAGTATTATGGACACTTGTGTATTGATTTTTATGAGACTGGGTTAACTAAAGATGGAAATATTAAAAATCCGTTAATTGCTTTGAATCCGCTAGATTTTATCTGGAACACCGAGCGATCAGAAGAGATCAAGTTTTTTTCGGCTTTGCAGAAATTTTCAAATCCGGTTGAACAGCAAATAACCACTAGTGAATTGAAAGCGCTGAAAGCAGTAGTTGTAAATCCGGACGGTTATTTAGTTTTTCAACATCAAAAAGAAAAATCAGACCAAGTAAATGCAAATACACTTAGCGCTATAAAACTATTCAAAGACAACTTTAAAGTTGAATTGGAGGTTTTGCAGGTCGATAGTTTTTATCGCATTAACGCTAGTTTTACAATTGACGGCAAGCCATACGAATTAACTGCTATTCAGCTGGTTTATGATTGTTTTATTGTTCATGGAAACAATTTTTTCCTGGTGGAACATCCTCAGAAATTGGCTGTTATCCAATGGTTAAAACAACATACAGCCGGCCTTCAAATCCATCAATCCAAATACCTCAATTTTAAAAGAACGTATTTGGAAAACATGGAAGACCAAGTAACTATCCATTATAAATACCTAAAAACTGCTTCGCCAACGCAACTCAAAAACAACGGATTTTTAGCTCCGATTGAAAAAATAATTTACCTTTCTGATTTCGGTGAACACGTGATGATTATCCCAGTAATGCGTTACGGCGAGGCGGAAGTGCAAGTAAGGAGCAGAAAACAAGTTTATGGTTTAGGCGCCAGAAATAAAGAGTTTCTGGTTGCCAGAAACGACGAAAAGGAAGTTGATTTTGTTGCCTTACTTACCAAACAGCATCCTTATTTTGCCGAGCAAGTGGAGAACGGCTTACACTACTTTTACCTGCATAAAAAGCATTTTTTAGACGAAAAATGGTTTTTAAATACGTTTGAAGATTGGCAAAACCACAACATTACCATTTTAGGGTTTAATGAACTGGATAACAATTCTTTAAACTTGAACAAAGCCAAAATCAGCATCAAAATAATTAG
Organism: Pelobium sp.; assembly: GCA_035704545.1. Classification (GTDB taxonomy): domain Bacteria; phylum Bacteroidota; class Bacteroidia; order Sphingobacteriales; family Sphingobacteriaceae; genus Pseudopedobacter. The sequence goes on along the minus strand of DASSWV010000213.1, from coordinate 1,756 downwards.
TGGTTTAAACTGGTTCAACATCAATATTAAAGCAGGTTTTGGGGCAAGAAAGGCAAGTTTAAAGCACCTGCATAAAGCCATCAGAAACAAGCATAAATACGTAAAGTTAGATGATGGCACTTTAGGTATTTTGCCAGAGGAATGGATTTCGAAATTTTCGGAATATTTTGAAGCTGGAGAGATTTTGGACGATGAAAACTTGCAGATTTCCAAGGTTAATTTCACTTCGGTCGACGAACTTTTTGACGCCGAAATGCTGGATGAAAAAGCTAGCGAAGAACTTAAATATTACAAACAGCAGTTTGCAGATTTTGAAAAAATTAGTACAGTAAAAGTTCCTAAAGAACTACAAACCACACTTCGAGATTATCAAAAACAAGGTTTGAATTGGTTGAATTTTTTAGATGAGTTTAATTTTGGAGGCATCTTGGCGGACGACATGGGCTTGGGAAAAACCGTTCAGATTATCGCTTTTATCCTGCTTCAGCAACAAAAAACAAAGCAAAATACAAACTTACTGGTTTTACCAACTTCGCTTATTTTTAATTGGAATACAGAATTAGAAAACTTTGCCCCTAGTTTAAAAGTCCTCACACTTTATGGCGATCAAAGGCAAAAGAGCATCGAAAATTTTGATGACTACCAAGTTGTAATAACTTCTTACGGAACGCTTTTATCAGACGTTAACTTTTTGAAAAACTATCCGTTCAATTATATTTTTTTAGATGAATCCCAGGCGATTAAAAATCCTGAATCCCAAAGATATAAAGCTGTTCGTTTGTTGCAATCGAGAAATAAAATTGCCATTACCGGTACGCCGATAGAAAACAATACTTACGATTTATACGGTCAGCTTTCTTTCGCTTGTCCTGGTTTATTAGGTACTAAGCACTATTTTAAAGATATTTACGCCATGCCGATTGATATGTTTAAGGATGGCAAAAAAGCTTCGGCGCTACATCAAAAAGTAAAGCCGTTTATTTTAAGGCGGACAAAAAGTGAGGTAGATCTACAGCTTCCAGATAAAACAGAAATGGTGCTTTATTGCGAAATGGAAGCCGAACAAAGGCGTATTTATGAGGCTTATGAAAAAGAGTTCCGAGAATATATTTCGGCCATAACCAATGAAGAGTTGCGAAAAGATAGCATGAATGTTTTAAAAGGTTTAACCCGATTAAGACAGATTTGTAATTCGCCAAAATTGTTAAAAGGCGACCGTTTGCCGGGAGACCAGTCCATAAAGATTGATACTTTGATTTCGCAAATAAAGGAACATTCACCTAATCACAAGATTTTAGTTTTCTCGCAATTTGTTGGGATGCTGGATTTGGTAAAAACCCAACTACAGCAAGAAAATATTGCCTTCACTTATTTAACCGGTCAAACACAAAACAGAAAAGCTGTTGTTGTTGATTTCCAGACCGATGAAACTGTCAAAGTATTTTTGGTGAGCCTGAAAGCGGGCGGAGTGGGCTTAAATTTAACAGAAGCAGATTATGTTTACCTGATTGACCCGTGGTGGAATCCAGCGGTTGAAAATCAGGCGATAGACCGAGCGCACCGCATTGGGCAAACTAAAAATGTGGTGGCTATCCGCTTAATCTGCAGCAATACAGTGGAGGAAAAAATGTTGGAACTGCAACAGAGAAAGCGAGCGCTTTTTAAGAACGTAATTCCGTCTGATAACGAATTTGTCAATGGTTTTTCGAAGGAAGACTTGTTGAAGATTGTTAGTTAGTTAGTTAGTTAGTTAGTT
>DASSWV010000195.1:0-12562 GCA_035704545.1 Pelobium sp. | reverse complement strand
TAAAAAGTTGTTTTTTCTTTCCGCTTTAGTTGAGGGAAAGTAATCACCATCAATCTTCAACTTAGAATTACCCAATGATATGGGGTTTCACTACCATAAACATTGGCTTTTTGAAAAATCACGCTCTTTACTGAATTACCGGCTGGTTGTTTTTTAAACGATTAGCCCTAACTAAAGCCTCTAAATAATAGTAATCTGCATAGCTTAATGGGACATCAATCTCGGAGTTGTGAGGTTTTGAGCCTGTACTGTGAATCAGTATAAAACCTTTATTTTCTCCTACCGGAGAAGCGTATTTGGCACTTAAATTATCAAGAATTGTCTGTGCTTTTTGTAGATAGTCATTTTTCTCCTTAGTATATGTACTCATCTCAAACAAAGCCGAAGAAATTACCGCGGCTGCAGAAGCATCCCGAGGTTCGTTAGGTATGTTTGGGGCATCAAAATCCCAATAAGGAACTAAATCTGCTGGCATGTTTTTATTGTTGAACAGAAATTTCGCTACGTTTTGCGCCTGCAACAAATATTTAGGGTCTTTTGTTTCACGATAACACATGGTATAACCATAAAGTGCCCAAGCCTGTCCCCTAGCCCAAGCTGAGTCATCACTATAGCCTTGGTGAGTGTTTCTTTTTTCCACCGCTCCGGTTTCTGGGTTATAACCGATCACATGCCAAGTGCTAAAATCATCGCGAAAATGATTTTTAAGTGTGGTGTTGGCGTGGCTTACCGCAATTTCATGAAAGCTTGAATCTCCTGAAAGTTTTGTTGCTTCAAAAAGAAGTTCCAAATTCAACATATTATCAATAATAACCGGAAAATCCCACTTGTCGCTGTTATGGTCCCAGCTACGTAAAGCCCCAACTTTTGGGTTGAAACGGGTGCTTAAAGTTTGCGCAGCTTTAATAATGATGTCTTTATACTCTTGGTTATTGGTCAAGCGATATCCGTTACCGAAACTGCAATAAACCTTAAAACCCATATCATGCGTTTTTCCGTTAAACTTTTCTTGCTCTATTGGGGCAGTGAATTTTATTGCTTGCTGTTTCCATTTATCATTTTTGGTCAACTCATACAGATACCAAAGCTGTCCCGGGAAAAAACCACTTGTCCAATCTTTTGAAGCTACTAACTTAAGTTCGCCACTTTCTAAGGTTCGCGGTGAAACCAGTTCACCTTGCTTGTTTTCTGCTTTCGGGATTTCCTGAAGCATCAGCGTGGTCTGCATCTCGGCTTGTGTTACTTCATTTTTGAAATGGAGCTTTTGGGAGCAACTACTAAGTATTACTGCGAGTAGAATTGCTAATGGGATGGTTTTTCTTTTCATATTGTTTTTTTTTACCACAAATTACGCTGAGTTTTTCACAGAGCGCACTGAGCTGTTTATTTTTTTAACCGCAGAGAACCCGGAGGTCTCAGAGCTGGGTTAGTTTTCTCTGTAATTTTTCTTTGTGTGCTTTGTGCTTTCCTTTGTGTGCTTGGTTGATCATTACAGATACAATAACGGATATTTAATTGGTAAATTTCTTATCACTTCGTTCACTTTTGGCTGATGTTCCAACGCTTTCCAAGTGCTGAACCAGTTTTGGTTTTGATAAGCATTTGCCCCGAAGATCAAAAAAGGTTGAGCCACTGGCCATTCGTTCCAGTACATCACATCGGGCTTTAATGTCCATTTACTTTTATCGGCAATAAATGGGTACAAAAACTCAATTCCTTTTTTTATCGATTTGCCATCAACAGTAACATAATTGAAAAGGTTATCTTTTTCTGTTGAAACAATCTGGCACAGTATCGTCATCGCATCCAAATTAAAGATCGAATAGCCGTAAGGTTTTGTGCGAGCCATTTCTAGCGGAAAACTACCGTCTGTTGCCATTTGGTTTGGCAATAAAACAGTTTTGTACCTATCCGAAGCAAATTTCAACAATTCTTTGTTGCCTGTTAATTTTGCGAAACCTGCAATTTGCAGTGTAAAACAAGTGCCATGGTTGTTCCTGGCGTTCATCTCGTCGTTGCCGTTTTTGCTTGTCATTAACCATTTGGAGTACTCGGAAAACCAATTTTTAATCGCTTCTAGATCCGCTTTGCTCATCTCGTTTTGCATAACGATGGTGCCTTGGGCAATGTCCAATAAATGGATGGTATCAATAATTCCGATCCCTCGACCTGTAAACCGTCCTTTAATTGCTTGTGCAAATTCTAAATTTGGGTTCATCAAAGTCGCTTTAATTACAAACCATGCCCTCAAGTGCAAAAGTGCTTGATCAACGTATTTTTGCTCGCCTGTTATTTTATATGCAGATGCCAAAGCACCTACAATTTTGCTAAACCGTATCATTGCCAAACGATGCGCCACAAAGTTCTCGGGATTTGTTAAACCATCTTTTTGAATGTAGGGACCGTTTGGATCTTCGGGATTTGGCCACCAATAATCTCCTTCAGAATAAAAATCATGCTTTCCACCGGCACTTCTTTCTGATGTTTGGCCAGTAACGGTAATTGGTTGTTGTTGCATAGCCCACCCGGCTTCAGCTAAGACCTGTTGTTTTAAAACTTCCGTTGCCTTTTGTGCAACAGTATCGCGGTCTGTTATTTTTGGAGAACAACTAATGAACACTAACGCCAAACAAAATAAACCTAATGCTTTGCTCATCTTTATAAAGTTAAAAGTTGGGTAGGGATACCATCAGACTTTACTGAAGCTACATTTTTCCCATTGTTGGTGTACAAACTGATAACCGCTCTGCCATTGTACAACTGCACTTTACGAGACCCAGAAGATGTCCCCTGGTTATCTATCAGCCTTCCATCTCCGGTTAAACCGAAATAAACATAGTCTGTGGCGTCCAAACATAAAATCCCATTTGCGTCCAACAGCTTCGCTTCAATGGTAATTTTGCCGTCAGCTTCTTTAATTTTCTCCAAACTCAGTTTAGTGGGCTTGCCCCATTTAGCGGTCTGGTACTGCTGTGTAATTTCATCTGTAATGGATTGCTTTCCTCTTTTAGCAATGACCTTTAGCTGGTTTTCCCCTTCTTGGTAGTTTACCATCCAACGTAAGCCTGCTGCCGGAAAATCCTGACTGTTTCGCTTTTTAAGACCCTGGCTTTTGCCATTCACAAAAAGTTCGGCTTCATCTGCATTGGAATAAACTTTTACCATACGGGTTTCACCTTTGCTTCCCCAGCGTACCGGCCAGCTATGTCCGTAAATATGTGCCATCAGATCTTTTGTCCAATAGGATTGAAAAACGTAATAGGCTTCTTTTTTAGTAAAATCTCTCTCTACAACGCCTTTTTGATTCATATATGGAACCGGATTTTCCGGACGTACAGGTGTAGAGAAATCTTTGAATGGCCAGTATGCCGTACCGCTTAACCAAGGCATAGTTTCCTGCTCTTTCAGGTGCCAGTCGATCAGGTTTACGATGTAGGATTCGCTCCAGTCGCCATCTTTGGAGACTCTTGCGCTTCCGCCATACAGCGATGCATCTCCGGCTCTTTCATCGGCACTTTCCGCTTTTTTAACTTTGCTTAGGGCATCATCGGGAGTTTCTGAGTGACGACCAGCATGACTATCGCCTCCCCATTCCACATGTAAAAAACAATCGACGGTATCAAATTCTTTTTTGGAGACGGCTTTGTAATCGGTGTAAATTCCTCGGTACCAGCCTGCCCAGATTGATGGCGAATACACATCAACGATATCTTTACAGAAATCGCAACGGCGGATGGCTGTCATTCTGGTATCATCCAATTTATGACTTAAATCATTAAGCTCGCTCATAAAAGCCCTTATTTTTCCTTCATCAAAAGTGGTAAAATCATTCGGCCAGTCGTTCTCGTTGCCTAATCCCCAAATAATAACTGCCGGATGGTTGTAATGCTGTTCAATCATATTGGTGAGCATTCTTTTGGCTTGCGCCTGATAAACAGCACCGCCTAAACCGCCACGGCACCAAGGGATTTCTTCCCATACCATAATCCCCAAACTATCGCAGAGGTTTAAAACAATTCGTGATTGCTGGTAGTGCCCTAAACGGATAAAGTTTACGCCCATATCCTTCATCATCTTCATTTCGGTTCGGATCATCTCTTCCGTCATGGCAGCAGCAACGCCGGCGTGGTCTTCGTGGCGATGCGTTCCTCTTAACAATAAACGTTTGCCGTTTAGCATAAAAGGTCCTTTTTTTACAAACTCAAAATTGCGGAAACCCACTTTTTCTGTGTGTATCGCTTTTTCGCCATTCTGTTCTGCGGTGAGTTCAACGGTATAAAGGTTTGGTGCAGCGGGCGACCAAAGCATTGGTTTTTTAACTTGCAACTTCGACAACTCTTCTTCTAATTTTAGATTGCTCAGTTGCTTCTGGCTGTTGCTGATGACTTTTCCTTTTGGATCAGTTATTTTGATATTTATGCTAGCTTTTGTAATATTCTTCGGGTTGTAGAATCTGGTAGATATTTTCAAAGTTCCTTGTTTGCCGGCAGCAGCAACCTCGGCCAAAGCAAAAACTTTGTCTATTGAAAGCTGGGGAGCGTAAACCAGGTTTAAATACCTGTAAAGTCCACCGTAAATGTTAAAATCTGAAAGATCTGATGGAATCATTTCCAAATCTCGGGAATTATCGCAACGGATGGAGATTGGGACTTTGCCCTTGAATCTTCCGTTGAACACAGTGTCTTTTTTGAAGCTAGCTACTGCATCTGTAATGTCAACTTTAAACTCATCGTAACCACCTACATGTTCGCCGACTTTGGTGTTGTAAACATAAACCTGTGTTTTTTGCCCGGCACCTTCAAAATGTAAAATCGTTCTTCCGTTTTTATAAGGGTTCTCAATCTTTAAATTGCTACGATACCAGCCCGGTCCCTGGTAATAATTCACATCTGGGTCAACGGCATCTTCGGCATTGAAACAATGTGGTAAATTCACTTTTGTCCATAAAGGAACACTCTCCGAACTTCCCGGTTTTGCCGGACGGTTGGCCTCCCAAATTCCACCTAAATCACTTTTTAAAAACTCCCAGTTGTGGGTAAGTCGCTGACTTTGCTGTGCTCGAGCGACAAAAAAAGTCAGTAAAAATGCAATAGCTAAAAAAATCTTAAATCGGTTCATTGAAATACTTGGTTATAAAGTGAATAGCAAATAATAATTAATAGGGTAAGCAATTCTTAAAATACGAACATCATTTTATTGTCAGAGATTTTCTAGCTTCAAGTTGTGTAATATATAAAGATGAAGGTAAAACATGAGCACCTAAACTTTCCCATTCGCCATCAGGCCTGTTGGCTAAGCGTCCATTGTACTTTTCTCCAACAAGACCAATACAATAATTTTTACCAGAAACCCATGGACTTTGTACTGCTGCCTTTTTAACAGTGCAATTCCAAAGCACCTGCGTAGTGCCTACCCAGCCATGCCCACTGCCCCAATTGCCACGGTCGTGGATATTGATTTCGCCATCTGTAATGATGTTATCATACAAAGCTCCGGCTGACCACCGATGGTGTGGACCTATATCTGCATGGGTTTTAGACGATTTGCAGTTATAAAAAACATTTGGTCCAAAAGTTTTTGACCCGCTTACAAAATCATGACGGCCATCTGTGGTTTCGCAATTTTTTACCAGATTAAAAGAGCCATCTACGTTAAAGCTATATCGTCTACCGCCGGTAATTACAGACTTTGCATCCATACATTTTGAATCGGTTACGGTAATGTATCTGGCATTACTGCCTAAATCTACACATGAGGATGCAAAATATTTAGAAGTCACTGATTTTACCCAGCCGTTATCAATTTTATTAAACGTTATCGCTTTCCAGGAATGTTCTTCATCTGTGTCTGATGTGTATTCTGATTCAAAAGCAATATTTTCAATCCCTACTTCTCTTATACGGCCGTTAAAAGAGAATTTATATACTTGTGCACCACCATATTTTTTTTCGAGAGGCATTACAATTGGCTGATTAATAAAGATTCTGCTTTTTTAAATTGCGGTAATTTGTCGCTCAAACTGTAAGTTATAGCCTTTTGCGGTCCACTGATTTGTACCTGGTCTTTCCACAATTTTATCCATTTGAAGGTCTTTTATCCAGACATCTGTACCGGGTCTGTAAATCATAATTTCATCACCCACTTTAAAATTTTCGGGGTTTTCTACATCAACATAAAATTGCCCTACCGGTACGTAATCAGTGATAATATTTGTTCTGGTATCTTTCATTTCACGCGGACTTCCTTCGCCTGATACCACAACTAATGTGCGTTTTTCTTTCCCAGTAGCTACCAGTTTTGTTCCGTTTTTATCCGTTCCTTCTCCTCGTAAAACCACTCCACTAGTTTTAATGAAGATAGAGCCAGCAACGTTGTAAATACCTTTTTTCAGCAAAATAGCGCCTCTAAAACCCTCTTTATCGGGTGTCATCATAGCAACTTCATCAATCGCTTGCTGGATAATTTCCTGACTACTGCCGGTTGCTACCGGAGCTACAACTTTAACTACTTTGACCAACGGCAATTCTTTATCACCCATGTGGTAACCTACACGGCTAAAATCTGGAATAATATTTCCTTTATCATCTGGAATAAAAGTTATACTACCATCATTATTAATCGTATAATACTTTGATTGCTGAGAAATGGTAAAAGAGACAAGCACTAAACCTAATGCTCCTAGGCCAATTTTTTTTAAAACGCTATTTTTTTTGTGCAACTGCATTTTGTAATTACAAGAATGTATAAACAATTAATTTTTTAAAATGGACTTTATTTTTGCAACGATAGGCTCAGAAAGTAATTCATAACCTTCTTCTGTGTAATGAACGTTACCCGGTTTAGAGTTTGCTGGGTGAACTGCCAGGGAAGTTTGATACAAATCTAAAACCTCAATACCGTTCTTTTTCATTACCTCTGCAGCTACTTTATTGTACTGAGCCGGGCTTTCTACTTTTCTGCCGGCCGCATTTGCCGGAACGGTTGTGGTATTTATAAAAACCAATGTGGCTGTAGTTTCTTTTAGTTTATCTGCAATGGTCTGTAGGTTTTTTCTGTAATCTTCTAAAGGGACAGCTATTTTGCCGTTTACAATATCGTACTTGTTTAACGAATCTTTATAGACCATATCATGCAATCCGAAATTAAATACAATAACATCCCATTCTCTTTTGCCGAGCCATTTTTCGATACTTTGAACGCCTCTAACCGTTGAACCGCCATTACCTACATTATGCTCTACATACACATCCAACAATGCTTTTTGGATAAAAGGTGTGTAACCAATTGAAATAGAATCGCCTATAATCAATACGTTTTTAGGCGACTGTAAAGTTGCTGCTATAAAAGTTAGGCTTATTAACATAGTGGCAAGCACCGTGTATTTTCTTGTTTTAGTTTTCATATGTTTTTGGATAGTAATTGCAATTTTATAAATTGGTGTGTCTATAAACGCTTATTTTTTGGCTTTAACTTCTTGCTCGGCATAAAATGCATGCATCTTTTTACTCAAATCTTCTTTTATTTTTTGATAAGCAGGATCATTAGCCAGGTTTTTTGTTTCTAAAGGATCTTTATCATAATCATACAATTCTATAGCATGAACTTTTACAGGATCAAACTTTTGTGTGGTTCTAAAATCTTTTATCCATTCTACCAAACGATATTGCTTTGTTCGTAAAGCATAACCCATATAGTTTTCTTCCCCCCTGTTTCTTGGATATTGGCTTATCGCAAACTCTTTGATAACATTTTGATCTCCCTTTAAAGCAGAAACTAAACTCTTTCCGTCCAGATTATTTGCGACAGGTAAACCTGCTAATTCTGCCAAAGTTGGATACACATCAACAAATTCTGTGACCGAATTATAAACTATTTTAGATTGCTGATTGGGTAAAGAAATCATCAACGGTGTGCGGGTTGCCTGCTCAAAATTAGAATGTTTATTCCAAAGATTATGATCTCCAAAATGCCAGCCATGATCTCCCCAGAAAACAACAATGGTATTTTTAGCCAATCCAGATGAGTTTAATTCGGCAAGCAAATTACCTATTAAAGCATCTACATAACTGATGGTGGCGTAGTAGCCATGAATTAGTTCTTTTTGCTTATCAGAACTTAAATTTAACGGCTCATTTTCTTTGCTTAAGGCCTTAATATCTGTATAACCTCTTAACTCGCCTGAAGTGTGATAAGCTATCTGAGGTCCATCAATAGAAGGTTTTTGCCATGAAGCCAGTTCTATTTTATCCCGATTATACATGTCCCAGTATTTTTTAGGCGCAACAAAAGGTAAATGTGGTTTACGAATTCCTACCGCTAAAAAAAACGGCTTACCAGAAGTGCCATACTTTTTTAAATCTGCGATGGCTTCTTTTACCATAGCACCATCAACATAGGCGTCATCTGGCACATCAGCAGATTCTGTTGAAACCTTAGCCTCCAACATTTCGCTTTCATCTTTGCCTGCATATTTTTTCTTGGTTTCAGCATTTTGGTAGTGCCCTAAAAGCGGCTCGCCATATTGTTCTGGATATTTATACTTTTTCTTATACGGCTCTGACCAGGATAAATCGTCATGCTTTTTATCCACACTTCTTTGGTCAAATATTTTCCCTAAAGCGGCGGTAGTGTAACCATGTTGCTTAAAAAACTGAGGTAGCGTAACTACGTTTGGCACCTTGTCTCTTATGAGCGTTTTTAAATCCCAAACCTGTGTTCTATCTGGCCGTAAGCCAGTTAACAAGCTTGCCCTTGTTGGTGCACAAACCGCTTGCTGGCAATAATTGCTCATAAAAACAGTACTGTTTTGAGCTAATTTATCCAGATTGGGAGATTTTACCGCCGCATATCCATAGAAATTTAAATAGGGTTTTAAATCGTCCACAGCAATAAACAATACGTTTGGCTTTACTGCTTTTTCTTGTGCAAAAACGTTAGAAAAAGAGAAAACAGTTAAGCTTAAATAAATTAAAAAATTGGGCTTCATCATATCTGTATTTATTTTATTTGCTGATAATTAAACCAATCAAAATGCGCTTTATTTTTTGACGCACCATTATTTGAGCTGGCATATAAGCCAATATAAGTTCCAGTAAAACCGCCGGTATTGGTTCTGCTTAAGGTTCTGCCATCCACATTATTGGCCAAAAAAATTGTTTGTTTATTTTGCAGGTAATAAAACGAGTAATTTTGCCCAATTGCTTTAACTCCTAAAACTAATTCATCGTTTAAAACCTCGGTTTTATTTAGTAATTCGTCTTTACCGGCATATCTTTTGGTGAGTTGAAGGTAAAATTTACCTCCCTCCAAAACTTTCTCTACCCTAAAATGAAAGTTGTTATTCATCATTACTACCAGGCCGGCGGTTTCATTTTCATTTGCAGGTTTAAACAGCATTTTTGTTTCGGCAAAAAAAGAGGTGTCTTGCTGTCTTCTACCAATAAAAGCGGGCTGACCCAAACTTGTAATAGTTTGTGGACTTAAATTAAGTGACAAATAACCTGGCCGGTTTTTAAAAGACCAAAAACTTGTTTGTGGATTACGTATAAAGTTCCAATAAAATTGGAGGCTATCGCTATCAAAATTATCGAATGTATTTTCTTTATTCACTGTAAAAGCCGGGAGATTGGGTTTTCTTTCTTCCAACTGTATTTTACCGATACCGGGATTTACCACCGGCCAATTATCTTCCCAGGCTATGGGTGTTAAAAATGTTTCTCTACCTAAATTGTAGTGAAAGCCGCCGTAGGTTCTCACACCTAATAAAACCATCCACCACTCTCCATTTTGAGTTTCTACCAAATCTGCATGTCCAACACATGCAATGGGATATTGCTTTCCTAAATTCCGATGCGTAATGATTGGGTTTTTCTTATTAATTTCATAAGGACCTAAAACATTTTTACTTCTAAAAATAGTTACTGCATGGTCAATTCCGGTGCCGCCTTCGGCTATCATCATATAATAGTAGTCATCTTTTTTATACAGGTGAGGAGATTCTGCAACCACCGCACCATGTAACGCACCTTCTTCTACCGCAATTGTAATGTTCCCAACAAGTTGTTTTTTTACCGTATCTAACTCCTGAATCCATATTTGTCGGTATTTAGAACCCACAGGTTTATCATTTGGAGTTCTGTTCCCTGTATAATAAACTTTACCATCATCATCAAAAAACAAAGAGGGATCAATACCGGGTGCATCTTTTAGCCAATACGGGTTTGACCACGGGCCCGCAGGAGATTTTGCAGTAACGTAAAAATTATTACCGGTGTTGTTTCGATTATTAATTAAGGTAGTTATCATGTAAAATGTTCCGTTATGGTAGCGGATAGTCGGCGCAAATATCCCCCCCGAGGGATGAATACCTCCGAGTTTCAATTGAGAAGGTCGATCCAATACATGTCCAATTTGTTGCCAGTTAACCAAATCTTTACTGTGAAAGATAGGTACTCCGGGAAAATACTCAAAACTGGAAGTAACCATATAATAATCATCGCCCACGCGACAAACAGAAGGATCGGGGTAAAAGCCCTTAAGAATAGGATTTTGGAAAGTACCATTAGTTTGTGCATTGGCAGAACAAACCAGCAACAATAAAACAGCAACACAAACTCCTTTTAAATAAGTAATAGCCATTGTTTAATTAACATTATTTATCAATATTTCTTCACTTTCTTTGTAGCCATATCTTATAGCTTTAGCGTATAATTTTTCACCCTTTTTAATTTGTACTGGTTGGTGGTATAATAACCATTGTCCATCATTTCCAACTTTATAGCCGATAGAAGCACCCGTTGTAGTGCTAGTTAATTGCACATTTAGCCTATTTTTTTTAAGAGTTACCTTTTGAATTGGTTTGCCGGTTACAGGTTGTTTTCCGCCTGGCCACATTAAATTTACCATGTCTTTTTCAGACATAAATCCTTGATCTTTTACCTGTATGCTCCAATTATTTTGTACAGTCCTAAGTTCCTGAAGTTTTGAGCTGTATGCAGGATCATCTGCCAAATTATGAAGTTCAAAAGGGTCTTTTTCAACATCGTAAAGCTCTTCTGCGGGTTTCCTTTGAAACCACCTGCTTTGAATGCTATCTAACTTATCAGCATTTTTTAACTTTAAAATTTCCTTCATCATGGGCATCTGCTTACGAAAACCAATATCCATATAATTCAATTTTTGTGGTTGATAATTGCGGATGTACTGAAATCTGTCATCTCTAACCGTTCGCACCAAATCATAATGCTCGTCTAATCTATCTCTGCCGGCAAAAACATATTTACGTGGTTTTTCGGCTTTTTGATTGCCCAAAAATGCTTGTCCGTTGATGTGTTTTGGGATATTGACTTGCGCAAGTGAAAGAACAGTTGGCGCCAAATCCATAAAGCTTAACAACTGATTGTCTGTGGTAGATGCCCCCATTTTATCTGGAAACCTTATCATTAAAGGAACGTGTAAACCCCTTTCATAAACTTCTCTTTTATACCATGGCAAAGCAGCTCCGTGGTCGCTAAAGAAAAAAACAATTGTATTTTCCAATAAACCATCTGCCGCTAGTTGCTTAAGAATATTTCCGGCGATGCTATCCATGCGCATGATATTATCATAATACCTTGCAACATCCTGCCTAATTACTGAGTTTTCTGGGTAATATGGTGGCAATTTAATGCTGTTTGGATTAACTCGTAATGGCTTATCAGCATTTTTCCATATCATAGACTCATGCGTTTCATTGATATTAAAAACAGCAAAAAAGGGTTTGTCTTTTGGCCGGTTGCGCCAATGTGCATTTTCACTACAGTCATCCCAAACGGTAAATGGCTCTCCTATCTGGTAATCTGTTTTTTGATTGTTGGTGCAATAATATCCGGCTGCTCTCAGGTATTCTGGAAAAGCTTTTACCTCGGGCGGTGTAACTGCCTGATAGCTGGGTATAGTTGGGTCTTTTTCTCCGCCGGTCCCGGTTCTCATGTGTTGAGTACCAATTGCGGCAGGGAACATTCCGGTAATAATACCCGAACGGCTTGGTGCACAAACACCAGCCACGGAATACATCCGAGTGTATTTTATGGACTGTTTTGCAAACTCACTCAAGTTGGGTGTTCTGATGGTAGAGTCGCCATACATGGGTAAATTTGCGCTCATATCTTCACAAGTAATCCACAGTATGTTTGGGCGACGGTCTTTTTCTTGTGCCAGCAAACCACTAACTAATAATAGAAAAAAAACAGAAAAAGGCATTAACCGTTTCAAAGTAATTTTTAGTATTAATTTATGATATAATTTACATTATCCATAGATTTTATAAAAAAGAGTGGAGTTCTTTCCATTGAGCTTAAACATAAAATTACTTTTCAAGAATTTATTTATTTAAACTTATTTTCAGGACTTTGAACAACATGTTCTTCTCCTGGTAAAAAATTATACTTGATATTCTTTTTGTCTGCAGTGTTTAACTCAAGTCCCCATTTTTTCAAATAATAATCCCTGGGTTTAAAATCATCGCCTATTCTGGCTAATTGCTGTTTTAGTTGATTCTCTAGTTTCACTTTTACTTTTTGAT
>DASSWV010000185.1:0-3017 GCA_035704545.1 Pelobium sp. | reverse complement strand
ATATGTGCATCCTCATAAATGGTACGGTCTTGCACAATAGTGGCCGTACCTTTCTGTATCTCGTTTATCTGCTGAAACCTGCTGTTCAAAAAGTAAATTTGCAGGTTAAAGCTCCATCTTTTCATATCGCTATAAAAATCTTCGAGGTAAGGGTTATTGTCAACGGCTTCGTACATGGCTTCCCATCCATAATTCTTGGCCAACAACTCTGTAAGTGTAGTTTTGCCCGCACCAATATTACCAACTATAGCTATATGCATAAAATGATTATTAAAAAAAGAATTTAACGCTATTAATCTACTAAAAATTTCTAAAACCAATGATTTCTCTAACTTCTTTTATCGTTTTTTGAGCGCTCTCTCTTGCTTTTGCGGCACCATGTTTCGCAACTTGGCGTAGAAGCTGAGTATCTCCAGAAATATGATCAATTTTTTCACGGATGGGCTGTGTGGCAATAATCATATCCTCGGCTAACGTTTTTTTAAAGTCGCCATAACGGATCTCACATTTATTATAAAGTTCGTTAAAATGGTTCAAGGTGTCCGCAGAGGAAACTACTTTCATCAAATCAAAAAGATTTTGTATTTCTTGAGGCTTTTCTTGATTTTCTTGCGTTGGACCAGCGTCAGTAACGGCTTTCATTACTTTCTTTCGAATAATTTCCGGACTATCCGATAAGTAAACTGCGTTCATTTCCCCTTCGGATTTGCCCATTTTTCCTTTTCCATCTAAACCAGGTATTTTTATCAAGTCTTTTGCGTAGTTAAAAGCATAAGGTTCTTTAAAATATTCTGTTTGATACAGGTTGTTGAAACGGTTGCCAAAAGTACGGGTCATCTCTAAATGTTGCTCCTGATCTTTACCTACAGGAACTTTTGTAGCATGATGAATCAAAATATCTGCAGCCATTAAAACCGGATAAGTTAACAAACCTGCGTTTACGTTATTTGGGTTTGCTCTAATTTTATCTTTAAAAGAAGCGCCACGCTCCAATTCGCCCAAATAGGCGTTCATATTCATGTATAAATACAATTCCGCAATTTCTGGAACGTCAGACTGAATGTATAAAGTGCTTTTTTCAGGATCTAAGCCGGCGGCCAAATACTCTACCAATACCTGTTTAATGTTTCCATGTAAATCACTTGGCGTGGGGTGTGTGGTTAACGAGTGGTAATCAGCAATAAAGAAATAGCAATTGTGTTCATTTTGCATTTTTACAAAATTGCTTACCGCACCATAATAATTTCCGAGGTGTAATTTACCTGTAGATCTAATTCCGCTAACAACAGTTTCCATAATGTGGCGAAAGTACAGAAAATTTCTATTTTTGAGGCTGATGAGGCAAATTTTAAGGCATGCAATGCGGTTTTGGCACCTGGCAATGGTAGTATTAATTTTTGTACTTACATACCCCTTTGTCTACCTACTTTCTCGGAGCAAGAGCACTTTTCCTCAATTGAATTATGTGAGGAAGATATGCGCTTTTATACCTTCTATACTCAGTGGTATAATTTACAAAGTGGAGTATGAAAAAGCTATAGATTGGAGTAAAACTTATATTATTTGTCCAAACCACGCCTCTAATCTGGATATTTTTGCCATGAGCTTGGTTGCAAAAGGGAATTTCTTTTTTCTTGGGAAGGAAGAGTTGATTAAAAACCCTGTAACTAAAATTTTTTTTCAGACTATTGATATACCTGTTAACCGGGAAAGCAAGATGTCATCATTTAGGGCTTTTAAAAAGGCTTCTGAAAGGATAATGGATGGAATGTCGCCCGTTATTTTCCCTGAAGGGAAGATTGGAGAGGAGTATCCTCCGGTGTTACATCAGTTTAAAAACGGACCGTTTCGTTTAGCTATCGAGCATCAAATCCCAATAATTCCCGTTACTTTAACAGATAATTGGAAAATTTGGTGGGATGATGGGATAAAATATGGATGCAAGCCAGGAGTTTCGCATATTTGTGTGCACCAACCAATTGATGTTTCTGGCTACACCATAAAAGATGATGAAGTTTTGAGAGATTTGGTGTATGAGAAAATAAAATCTAAACTGGATTATGAGGTTTAAGTCCGCAGTTTGTGTTCGGCGGTCCGTGGTTTGGATGGAGATGTAGTTTGAGATAAGAAATAATAAAAATATGAGGATAGTTCCGCGGACATCGGACTTCCGACTTTTTGCGTAAAAAAATGAAAATAGATAGAGAAACGGTTGATAAAATAGCCCATTTGGCTCGGTTGGAGCTTACCGAGTTTGAAAAAGAAAGATCCATTGAGGAATTAAGCGAGATTTTGAGTTTTATGGAAAAGCTTAATGAGCTGGACACTTCTGGCGTAAAACCTCTGATTTATATGAATGAAGCAGTGAATGTATTGCGGCCTGATGTGGTGATTCAAGAGTTGACACGTGAAGAAGCTTTACAGAATGCTCCTTTAAAAAATGAGGAGTATATTAAAGTAGCAAAGGTGATTCAGAAATAAAGAACTTTCTGCGTAACAAAAAGGCTTTCAAATGGTCTGATCATAAAACAGTAAAATGCAACCATTAATTTCCATTACAGATTTAGGACGTAAATACGTTATCGGTGCTGAGGTAATATATGCACTAAAATCTGTGACTTTAACCATCAATAAAGGAGAATTTGTTGCTTTAATGGGGCCGTCTGGCTCGGGGAAATCCACTTTGATGAATTTACTGGGCTGTTTAGATACGCCTACAAAAGGCGAATATATCTTAAACGGAATTAATGTTAGCCAAATGACCGATAGCGAGCTGGCCAATGTACGTAACAGAGAGATTGGATTCGTTTTTCAAACTTTTAATCTGTTGCCACGCTCATCCGCACAAGACAATGTGGCTTTGCCCTTGATTTATGCAGGGATAAAAAAGAAAGAGCGTGATGCAAGATCTGTGCAGGCTTTAGAAAATGTGGGCTTGGGAAACAGGGTGCACCATAAACCAAACGAACTTTCAGGCGGACAAAGACAAAGAGTGGCGGTTGCCCGGGCTTTGATCA
>DASSWV010000177.1:0-5024 GCA_035704545.1 Pelobium sp. | reverse complement strand
GTAATGTACCGGCTGGTAATTATAAATTAAAACTCAAATGGTCTAACGGAGGTGGCGTTTGGACTAAAGAAGTTACTGCGTTCGACCTGAAAATTAAGCAGTATTTTTGGTTAACATGGCCAGCATTTTTATTTTACGGTCTAATTTTATTTATATGTGGTTACTTGTTTCATCTTTACAGAAAAAATAAGCTAACCATGGAGTACGAGTTGGCAACTGAACATTTATTGAGAGAGAAAGACGAAGAGTTACATCAAGGTCAGCTCAATTTCTTTACCAACATTGCTCATGAACTACAAACTCCGTTAACATTAATCTCCGGTGCTTTAGAGCGATATTTTTTGAAAGTAAAAACGGATTTTAAATCTGGGGACGGTTATTTTTTATCTATTGTTAATCAGCAGGCATCTAGGTTGAATTATTTGGTTTACCAGCTATTGGAATTCAGAAAAGCGGAGGCAGGTCATGTTAAAAGTAATTATAGTTACCTCAATGTTTCTATTTTGTTAGAAAACATAGCAGGACTTTTTACAGGTTTAAACGATAAAGGTAAATTTAAGTTTGAATGCGAGATAGAACAGGATATCCAGCTTTGGATTGATAAGGATAAGCTGGAAAAAATCATCTTCAATTTATTGTCAAATGCATTTAAGCATAGTAACTCCGGTGAAAGTATTCGGTTTAAAGTGGCACAATCCGTTAAAGATGGCCTATTAAATATTAGTGTGGCAAATTCTGGGAATAACTTGACTGATGAACAATTGAAGAGTGTTTTTGATAGATTTTTTGTGGTTGATGAAACTCAAAAAGCTAAAATAAGTACAGGTATAGGATTAGCTCTAACCAGAGAGTTGGTTACTTTACTTAACGGAAATATAAATGTAAGCAAAAGCGAGGAGTGGATTAACTTTGAGCTAAGTTTACCGCTAAATTATCAGCCCCAAAGTAACAATGAGGAATTAGATTATTCAGAGAAATTAGAAAAACCTTCTTACCTGTTGACTTCAATGGCTATGGATAATGATGAGGAAGAGGAGTCTGTAATTGCAAACAACAACAGAGAATCTGTAATTACCAGTTTTGAAAGTGAGGAGAAGAAAACCATTCTCATTATTGAGGACGAACCTTCTATCCGCTTCTTATTAAAAGATATTTTAAAGGACAATTATATTGTTTACGAGGCTGCAAACGGTAAAAAAGCCTTAGAGATGATGAAAAAAATTATCCCACACTTGATTGTGAGTGACATCATGATGCCTGATATGAGTGGTTTGGAAGTTTGTGAGGTTATTAAGAATACGCCAGAGACTTGCCATGTGCCATTCATTATTTTATCAGCTAGGGGGACTTTGGAGCAAAAAACAGAGGGCTACGAAGCCGGGGCAGATGCCTACATCCCAAAGCCTTTTTCCGCAGAGCATCTATTAGTGCGTATCAGAAAATTGTTAGATTATCAACAGCGGTTATATGATCTCTTTAGCAAAAGTGATACATCCATGCGTATTCCTGATGTTGGAATGAAAGATAACGACAAACAGTTTTTAGAATCTTTGATTACCTTAATTCATACTAATTTAGATAACGAGAACTTAGATGCACCCATGATGGAGCAGGAACTAGGCATCAGTAAGGCGAATTTTTATCGGAAAGTAAAAACCCTTTCTAACATGACCCCTGGTGAATTGATAAAAAGTATCCGTTTACAAGAGGCTGCCAATCTTTTGCAGAGTTCGGATTTTACAGTTTCCGAAATTTTCTACAGAACCGGTTTTAGCAATCAATCGCATTTTTACAGAGAGTTTAAAAAGAAATACAACTGCTCTCCAGCCGAATACCGTAGTGATTTTAGACTGAAAAAGTAATTTTCTTTAAGTTGTTTTCTAGGTTTAGTTGTCAGCTGTAAACATTGTCGAAATAAAATTTAAATCATAGATATGAAGTTGATTTCGCCTTTATTAATAATATTCATCTTAAATTTTTGCTCTAAAGAGTCGAAATCCAATACTGGAAACACAAAAATTCAAGACACCATTATTGTCAAACATATTAACACTTTGAATAAGTCATATGAAGTGGGTTTTTATTCGAAATCATACTCCTACTATTGGGTAACTGG
Organism: Pelobium sp.; assembly: GCA_035704545.1. Classification (GTDB taxonomy): domain Bacteria; phylum Bacteroidota; class Bacteroidia; order Sphingobacteriales; family Sphingobacteriaceae; genus Pseudopedobacter. Next base: position 2,908 of record DASSWV010000177.1, on the reverse strand, counting down.
AAAAGACACTTTAGATTTTAGCTTAAACATAACAGAATATGAAAAAGACAGCTCTGTACATTTCAATATGCTTCATAATAAACCCATACTGTTTAGTACTGTTTTAGTAAAAATCAAAGACTGTATTCCTCTAATTAAACACGATTTCGACATTTCAAAATTAAGGTCTTTAAGTTTTAGATCTACGATTTACTACTTGGACTTAACAAAAAAGTTATTTAAAGATTATGAACAAAAATTTTGTCAAAAAAATATTGGTTATAACAAACTGAATATTTTTTTACTGCAGTCCAATTTAAACTTACAAGTTAATACTTTAATACGCCCATTAAACAAAAAAGTTAAATATTATGTAATTGAAAAATTCCATTTATTAGACAAGGAAAATTTTAAGTACTATCTAACAAATATTGACTTATCAAAATATCCGAAGTTTACTTTGGGAGGAATGGGAATATATATGCAATTGGTAAATGAATAAGAAGCATAATATGCTTCCTATAACAGCAAGTGCAAAAATCGCTGAACTGCTATTTTTAATTTTCTGCAAAAAAAGTAAGTTTATGCAAGCTGAAATGTGAAAACTTGCAAAAAAAACTACTCCTGGGGGTTAAAAATACTTGTTATGAAACCTCTGTATATAAATATGCAACCACCGTACTGTACACACACATGATTTTAGGGTAGTTTTGATTTAATTAACCAAATTAAGTCGCTCTCTAGATTAAACCATGTCTAAATTTACTTTTAGGTACTTTTTCTCACTTTGCTTTTTGATTTTTCATGCAACCATTTCTGCCGATGCACAAAAATTAAATTTCTCAAAGATTGACAATCGACCTGTTGAAATAAGAACTGATGATTTGATTGCAAAATTAACTCTTGAAGAAAAAATTTCTTTGTTGGGTTACCAAAGCAAGGCTGTTGAACGTTTGGGCATACCCGCTTACAACTGGTGGAACGAAGCTTTACACGGAGTAGCAAGAGCAGGAAAAGCAACTGTTTTTCCACAGGCGATTGCTATGGCCGCAACATTTAACGATAGTTTAATTTTCAAAGTTGCAGATGCAATTTCTACCGAAGCAAGGGCGAAGTATAATTTAGCAAAAAGTAACAATAACCAATCTCAATATCTTGGTCTTACATTTTGGTCTCCCAATGTAAATATTTTCAGAGACCCACGTTGGGGGAGAGGCCAGGAAACTTATGGCGAAGATCCTTTTTTAACCGCTTCTATGGGCACTGCATTTGTAAAAGGAATGCAAGGCAACAATCCAAAATATTTAAAAACGGCAGCATGTGCAAAACATTTTGCGGCTCATAGCGGACCAGAATCCTTACGTCATTCTTTTAATACAATTGTGGATGAGAAAGACCTACGTGAAACCTATTTATATGCTTTTAAGAAGCTTGTAGATGCTAATGTAGAAAGCGTAATGTGTGCTTACAATAGGTTAAACGATGAGCCTTGTTGTACAAACAATAATCTTTTGACAAATATTTTACGTAACGAATGGGGCTTTAAAGGGCATGTTGTTACAGATTGTTGGGCCTTAGATGATGTTTACAAAGGGCATTCTTATTTAAAAAGTAGTGTTACTGTAGCGGCTGCAGCATTAAAAGCGGGAGTAAATTTAGATTGCTCGGGCTTACTACAAACAGATCTAATGTCAGCGGTTAATCAGGGTTTAATTACCGAAAGCGAAATAGATAGGGGTTTAAAGCCAATTATTAAAACACAGTTTAAATTAGGTTTTTACGATGATTTTAAAAGTAACCCCTACAGCAATATAAACCAGAGCCAAATCAACTCACAGTTACACATTGCTTTAGCCAGAAAAGTCGCTCAGCAGAGTATGGTTTTACTTAAAAATGATAGGCATATACTGCCTTTTAAAACAAACCAGTTTCAATCTATTATGGTAATTGGGCCTAATGCAGCCTCGAATGGGGTTTTGATGGGTAATTATCATGGGGTATCGGGTAATATGGTTACTTTTTTAGAAGGGATAACCCAAGCTGTAGGCGGAGGGGTTGCTTTACAATACGAACAAGGAAGTAATTATACAGACACTACAAGGTTTGGTGGTGTTTGGGCAGCGGGAAATTGCGATGCTACCATAGCCATAATTGGTTTGACGCCTGTTTTAGAGGGGGAGGAACATGATGCTTTCTTGTCAAATAGTGGTGGTGATAAAGCAGATTTAGAACTACCAAAACCGCACATCGAGCTTTTGAAAAGATTAAGAGCCAATAACAAAAATAAGCCGTTGATAGCCGTAGTAACTGCTGGCAGTGATGTTGATATTTCGCAAGTTAGCCAATATGCTGATGCAGTAATTTTAGCATGGTATTCTGGCGAGCAAGGTGGTAATGCACTTGCAGATATTATTTTTGGCAAAATATCACCTTCTGGTAAATTGCCAATTACTTTTTACAACTCTTTAAAAGACCTTCCAGACTATACCAATTATGCGTTAAAAGGAAGAACTTATAGATATTTTACGGGTAAAGTCCAATATCCTTTTGGTTTCGGCTTAAGCTATACTTCTTTCAATTACAGTTGGTTGGTTAAACCCGAATCAAATTATAGCCTAAACGATTCTATTTCTGTGAGTGTAAAAATCGAGAATACAGGAAGTTTTAATGGGGATGAGGTATTGCAAGCTTATATTAAATATCCAGATATAGATAGGATGCCTATAAAAGAGTTAAAAGCTTTCAAAAGAGTAAATGTTAAAATTGGTTCATCAACCAATGTGAAACTTAAAATACCAGTCAACGAACTCCAGAAATGGACATTAGATGAGAATACCTGGAAACTCTATAAAGGAAAATATCAATTAATTATAGGCAATAGTGCCACTAATGAGTCACTCTTAGCAAACTTTGAGATTCGATAAACTAA
>DASSWV010000155.1:0-2432 GCA_035704545.1 Pelobium sp. | reverse complement strand
GCAAAAGTGCCAGTTTGTTGTGCTCCCTGGTAAATTCGTAATTGAGCAGAAATGCTATTTACGTTTAAAAGCAGGGATAAGATAATGATTAATCCTGAGCGAAATAGACATTTAAATTGAAGATGTTGAGCCATAGATATTTGCTATTAGTTAAATTTCATTTTATAAAATAAGGGATAAGCCAAAGCCTATCCCTTATCTTTAAAGCCTTATTTTTTTATCTTAAAAGCTTTATACTTTTTTGTTCATTACCTGATGCGAAGCTAATCACACCAATTTCCCCGTTTGATTTATCTACTGGAATAGTAAATGTGTTTAAACCGCTTGAAACAGAAACTCGCTGATTATATAATACTCTACCATCTAAACCTACATAAGAGATTATCCCTTTTTTAGCTGTTGATGATGAAATGCTAACTACCACTGAAGACTCTGAAGAACTCAACACTTTAAAACTATTTTCTGATAAGCCAAACTTAACAGCAATTGGGTCAAAAGATTCGGATTTGCCATCTACATCAACCTGCTTCAATTGATAATAGTTAGTGCCATTTAATGGTGCAATATCATCAAAAGAATAAGTTTTAGCTTCGGATGAATTTATAGCGCCGTTAACTCTACCAATAGGTACAAAATTTTTATCCTCTCCTGCTCTTAATACCTCAAAATATTGGTTATTAGTCTCACTAGCAGTTGTCCAATTTAATTTTACACCATAATTTTTTGCTTCGCCAACAAAAGAACTCAAAGTGACAGGTAAAACTCCCAAGTTTTCAAGAGTTACATCATCCAGGTAAGCTATACCTCCATCTTTAGTAAATTGTAGCTTAATTTTTGGAGTTGCGTTAGTGATGGTAAAATTAAAAGTACCCTGCTCATTTGTGCCTGATGTGGTAGAAACAGAACTTATAACAGCTCCATTTACACTACCGTTTTCGTCAGTCTCCAAAGCTTTTGCTGTAAAAGTGTTGTTATTTGTGTTTTCACCACCTGAGGGACCGGCTGCTGTTTGAATTCTCCAGTTAAAAGTTACTTTATAGGTGTTGCCTGTAACAACTTGAAAAGCATCCGCATTTGCTGTGGTGATAGATCTTTCATTGGATGCACCAGCACCTACTAACCTAACTGAGTATACTCCAGTGATTTGATTATTTATTTCAATTTGTACATCAGCATTAGATTCATACCAGTCACCAGCCCAATTTTGGACATTAGTACCCGTGGGATTAGCTGGAGTTTCAAAATCGCCATTTGGTACAGTTATTATTTGTGCTGATCCAATAAATGGTAAACACATTGCTGCAATAAGTAGGAATTTTTTCATAATTATGATTTTTATTTGGTTAATAATTTATTACTGTAAAAGTAGGGTTAAGGCTATTTTTAGTGGGGTTTATTAAATTCAAAATAGGGAGACAATAAGTTCATATTTAATTTCCTTAGTCCAATAATTAATATTTCCCATCTTTGTAATTAAACATTAAGAATTAATTAACTCTAGTTGGGCTTTTTTTAATGTTTGCTAACAAAGTCTGCATCTCTTTCACTTTCTCCGGATATTGTGCCGCCACATTGTTCATTTCAGAAATATCTTTTTTCAAGTTGTAAAGCTGAACATCTTTGCTTAGCCCCGATTCTACTTTTTTATTAATTAACCAAGCTGGTGTTGCCATGCTAACCGGATGGATGTATTTCCAATCACCCGATCTTAGGGCTAAAGTAAAGGACTCTTCTAACATCACCTCTCTTCCCCCCTTTTTCTGTTTACCCAACAAAACAGGTAAAGCATTAAAACTATCTACGGCCTCATTTTCATTCAACTCAACACCTACCAATTTGCTCAACGAATGGTAAATATCCACTTGCGAGAATAAGGCCTTGCTTACACCGGGTTTAATTTTAGAAGGCCAATAAGTAATTGTTGGCACTCTTGTTCCACCTTCAAAAGCACTATATTTACCCCCTCTAAAAGGCCCTGCTGGTTTATGGTCGCCTAACATCTCCACTGATTTGTCTGTATAACCATCATCTAAAACAGGTCCATTATCACTACTAAAAATAATTAAGGTGTTTTCTGTAATTCCCAAACTATCTAAAGTATTCATCAGCTCACCAGTGCACCAATCCATTTGAGCAATAGCATCGCCTCTTGGTCCCATGCTACTTTTGCCTTGGAACATGGGATTTGGCACTCTTGGAACATGTATATCCAGAAAAGAGAAATATAAAAAGAATGGATTTTCTTTATTGATATTCATAAATTCTTTAGCTTTTTGAGTTAAAATGATCGGGAAATCTTCATCTTTCCATAATGCCGACTCGCCACCACTCATAAAACCAATTCTACTTACGCCATTAACAATAGTATTGCTATGTTGTAAGTCGGCTTTCATTTTTAAAAGTTCAGGATTTTCTGTTCCGGTTGGTCTGTT
>DASSWV010000525.1:0-2217 GCA_035704545.1 Pelobium sp. | reverse complement strand
TGCCCGAGGCTAGTAAGACTGCAAATGTGAAAGTAGAAAACTTTGTGAGCTGTTTCATTTTCCTTAAGAATAATTAAATTATTCTCGAAAGTAAATCTTTCTTATTAGAAAAGGAAAAAAATTTAAAATAATGCCGATGTTTCTAGTAAAGTTTTTCATTGTGCTATAGTTTTGATTTTTAAAACTGTACGGCATTAGCCTCAAAAACGATACCATTGGCTTTAATTATGATTGAGTTTTATTTAAAAGGTTTAATTTTACACAATGGAAGTTGAAAACCAAAGCGAAGAACAAGAGGATAACGATTTATTCGAGCATTTTAAAATTGTTGTAGACAAAGGACAATCACTTTTACGTATTGATAAGTTTTTGATGTTGCGTATAGAAAATGCTTCGCGTAACAGGATTCAGAATGCAATTGATGCAGAAAATGTTTTGGTTAATCAAAAAGCCATTAAAGCAAGTTATAAGGTAAAACCTTATGATGAGATCAGCATTGTTTTACCTCACCCACCTCGTGATAACGAAGTTTATCCGGAAGATATTCCGTTAAATATAGTTTATGAAGATGACGATGTGGTTTTGGTTAATAAAGAAGCCGGAATGGTGGTTCACCCTGGTTATGGCAATTGGAACGGTACTTTAGTGAATGCTTTGGTGCACCATTTTAGTCAGCTTCCACAATTGCCCGGCAATGATGGTCGCCCCGGTTTGGTACACCGTATAGATAAAGATACATCCGGCTTGTTGCTCATCAGTAAAAACGAGCGATCAATGACTTACCTGGCCAAACAGTTTTACGATCATAGCATTACTCGGCAGTACTTAGCGTTGGTTTGGGGAGATTTGGAAAGCGACGGTAAAGTAGAGGGTTTTATCGGCAGAAGTATAAAAGACCGTAAGGTAATGGACGTTTACGATGATCCCGAAAAAGGAAAATGGTCTGTTACCCATTATAAAGTAATTGAAAGGTTTAATTATGTTACCTTAATCCAGTGTGAGCTAGAGACCGGCAGAACGCATCAGATTAGAGCACACATGCAACATATTGGACATCCATTGTTTAGTGATGCCACTTACGGTGGAGATAAAATACGCAAGGGAACGCTTTTTGCAAAGTATAAGAGTTTTGTTGAAAACTGTTTTACAATAATGCCAAGGCAGGCTTTACATGCTAAAACTTTAGGTTTTATACACCCTACAAAAAAGAAACCTGTCCATTTTGAGACAGAAATCCCAGAGGATTTTGTTGCGGTTTTGGATAAGTGGAGAGATTATGTAAAAAATGTAGGTTAACCACAAAAAACAGAAAGCAAAGCTTAGATTTGTGACTTATGCAGAAAAACGTTATCAATTTTAACGGAGAGATTTTAGACGAGGATGATAAAATTTTAACCATTGCTAACCGTGGCTTTAAATATGGCGATGGTTTGTTTGAAACAATGCGGGTAGTTAACGGTAAATTAAGTTTTGCCGATTTACACGCTGATAGATTACAATTAGGGATGAAAACTTTAAAATTAGAAGGATATTCTAATTTTGATGCCTATTTTCTAAAAGAAAAGGTTGCTGAAATTTGTAAGCGGAATAAAATCACTAAAAACGCTAGAATCAGATTTAACGTTTTCCGTGATGCTGGAGGTTTATACACACCTAGTCAAAACAAAAGTGCTTATACTTTAGAAGCGTTGGAACTAGAATCCTCAAGTTATGAAATGAACGGAAAAGGGTTAATTATGGATGTTTATGAAGACATTCGTAAACCGATAAATAAGCTTTCTAACTTGAAAACCTGTAATGCCTTACCTTATGTAATGGCAGGTATTTACAAGCAACAAATGCGCTTAGATGAGCTATTTATTTTAAACCAGAATGGCTTTTTGTGCGAAACCATTAGCGCAAACGTTTTTTTAGTTTACAAAGGTCAAATATACACGCCCGCTTTAAGTGAGGGTTGCGTTGCCGGAGTGATGCGCAATGTAGTGATGGAACTAGCTAAAGAACACGAGCTAAATTTAATTGAAGCACAAATTAACCCAGAGATACTGGATGAAGTGGAAGAAGTTTTTGTAACCAACTCTTCAAAAGGCATACAATGGGTAATGGGTTTCAACAGAAAAAGATACTTTAACGAGGTTTCTAGATTTTTGGTGGATAAGCTCAATAAAAAAGTTAAGGCTTAATTGGGTAGTGTCTGCGTAAAAAAGTTTTACCATC
>DASSWV010000020.1:0-4141 GCA_035704545.1 Pelobium sp. | reverse complement strand
ACTATTTGTGGAGCTGAGGTGTTTTTGGTTACCAAAGTCATGTTTTTGATGTTGATGCCTTCCCCCTCAATAATTTCTACACCCTTATCAGACTGAATCACTAAATTTTCAAGGTTGATATTTTTGATATTCATTTCTGGTAAACCTCTGATAAAAAGTGCTTTTTCTGCACCATTGACAAAAACATCTTTGATATAAAAATTTTTGAACTGTGGCGTTTCTTCTGTTACAGGTAATAAAACAATTTTTGGAGCTTCTCTTACTTCGCCAGCTAAAACAATAGGGTCTTTTGCTGCATAATACATATCAAACAAGATTGCTTCGCCGGCAATATCTTTCATGTTTGTGTTTGATATGTAAATGTTTTCAACAACGCCTCCTCTGCCACGGGTAGTTTTAAAACGCAGACCAATATCAGTACCGATAAACGAATTATTATACACGTAAAGGTTTTTTGCACCACCAGACATTTCGCTGCCGATAACAAAACCACCGTGGGCGTGATAAACGGTATTGTTGCGCACAATTACATCTTCTGTAGGGATGCCTCGCTTTCTGCCCTCTTCATCTCTACCAGATTTAATGCAGATGCCATCATCACCGACGTCAAAAGTGGAGCCTTCTATCAAAACATTTTTACATGATTCTACATCCACACCGTCGCCATTTTGGGCGTACCATGGATTTTTTACGGTTAGATTTCTGAGGGTTAAATCTTCGCAAACTAGTGGGTGCAAGCACCACGCCGGTGAATTTTGGAAAGTTACCCCTTCTAATAAAATGGTTTTGCAATTGGAAAGTACCAATAAATTAGGCCGAAAAAAGTCTTTCATTTCTTGGTAGTCTGCTATTGTTTTGCCGGGTACAATTGCAGACGCATTTTTGGTTTGATCTCCTTTTGCATAGCTTTCAGAAGGCATCCAAAGTTTTTCATCTGCACTTAAAACTCCGCCAGATTGAACTCTCTTTTTCCATTGTGACTCGGTTAATTTTTGCTTTTTTACCGCTCGCCAAACATCACCGTTTCCATCGATAATTCCTTTTCCAGTAATGGCAATATTTTGCAGATTAGTACCTGATATTGGCGATTGATTTCTGACTGCCTTTTTACCCTCCCAGTTTGCCTCTATTAATTTATATTGAGATTTATCTGCTGTGAACAGTAAAAGTGCATTTTGTTGAAGGTGTAAATTTACGTTGCTTTTGAGTTCAATTGGGCCGCTTAACCATAAGCCAGATTCTATTAAAACTACACCGCCACCATTTTTGTTGCAGGCAATTATTGCATCATTGATGCTTTTTGTGTTTAAAGTATATCCATCTGGCTTTGCACCAAATTCCTTGATGTTTAGGGTGTCTTTTTTAAAGGTTGGTAATTTTATTTTAGGCAGTTTAACATTGAAAGTGCTTTCAAATTGTGCAGAGTCCGAAACTGTATTTTGGGTAGAGGCCTGGTTTTTTAAAACACTTGATGCTTTACAAAATGTAAAAGTTGCAGAGACAATAAACGTTAGTAAAATTGTGAAACTTAAGTTCTTCATATTGCGATGTAAAATGGTTTTATTAAGTTGGGTTTAAGAGGTTTTAAAACTTAATCAAAACAATTTTAACGAATTTCGCTAGGCTTTAAAACGCATTTGACGTATTTATTTGTGCAAGCGTTACCGGCAACGATTGCATAACTTTTTATCGCAGCTATTTTTTGGCTTTTCGGTAAATAATTAGCGATTGGAAGAAAGAATTTAGTTGAAAAATGATAGCAATAAAACCTTAATCGTTAGGATTCCAATCACAAAAAATGTTTTTTAAGGTATATTTTTTTGCTTCTTTATTGGACAGTTGGTGCGACCAACTTACCCGTTGAAATTCGTTTTTACCCTCGCCTTTACTATTGAATTCTGCGTAAAAAACGGTTTTTTCCTTATCCGGAAACATAGCATCTCCTTTCCATGGATCCCAACCCTGCGAAACAATATGCTTACCGAGGTTGCAATTGATAAAAACTGTTTGCGCATAGGGTCGCCATGGTCGGCCTAGGTAAACTTTGTCTACGCCTTCACTTGCTATTAGGCTACAACCCAGAAATACATAGCCGTATTTTTGATTTGGGGAAGTGGAAGCCGCAGTAATAAAAGAGTTCGATAAGCTTTTAATAATGCAGTTTTGAAAAACGGCGGTGGCCTCGCCAAAAATAAAATCTGTTGTGCCTTCTATAAAGCAATTTTTAAAATAATTCCGCCCGTTTTTTGCAGTGTATAAAGTATCTTGATTGCCCAAAATATTACAGTTTTCTATACTTACTTTATCTGCTTCAACCATTAAAGCTACTGCCTGCCCTACTCTGCCAGAAGTATTTTGGATGGTGAGGTTTTTGGCGCTACAGTCATTTGCCTGTATTAAAACAGTGTAGGATGTGTAGGTGCTGTACTTTGGGTTTCCGGTAAAATCTTTGGCAGGAAAATCCTTACCCGAATAATCGTTATGGGTAATAATGGTTTTTTCTTTGCTTTCGCCAATTAAGGCAATGTTTTTTTTCCATGAAGGAATTACCAGTTTTTCGTGGTAAACACCATTTTTGATATGTATTGTAACGGTTTGTTGTGAATGGTCCCTAACCGCATTAACCGCTTCTTGGATGGTTTTAAAATCTCCACTCCCGTCTTGCGCAACGGTGTATTTAAAAACTTGAGCCTGCCCGTTACCAATTAACGGAACCAAAAAGAGCAAAGTATAAAACAAAAAGTGTTTTAATAAACTGGTTTTCATCTTAAAGTTTTTATATTTTCGGTACATTAATATCAGGTAAACTGCCGTCTGCTTTACGTGGTTTTGATAGTTCTTTAATATCTAAACCAATAAAATCGGCCATCTTAAGTTCTTTGTCCAACTGCCAGCTGTTGTTTTGGATGGTGGCTTGGTCTGCTTCTAAAGACCCAACTTCCCCAAATACAACGCAGTTCCTTACCACCAGTTTAGAAACTTGGTTTTTACTGCCAAAACTTAAGTTTTTGCCTTTATTAAAAAAAGATACACAGTTAAATAGTGCAATAGTACCTCTATCGCTGTTATGGTCGAAACCATTTTTTGTGTTGCCAGTTGAGATACAGTTGGTATACGTAGCGTTGTGCTTTAGCAACTTATTGTCACTGCCGCCTGCCTTGAAACCGTTGCCATCGCCACCGCTTAATTTTCCGTCTTTTAGCATCCCATTATTAAAAGCCCAGCAATCTTCGTAACTGGTGGTCACATTATCCGTTTTTTTCAGATAGCCATCCCAGCCATCATCTAGGTTTTGCCACGCCCGGCACCCCTTAAATTTATTGCCAGAACCAACATCTATTTTGCAAGCGAACCCGTCGGCATTTTCTATTTTAGAGTCCGCGTTAAAATAAGAGTCGCAATTTAGAATTAGGTTATCAGCTGCACCGCCCACCAGTTGTAAACCGGTATCAGAGCATTGGGAAAACGAACAAAACTCTATAACATTATTATGTCCACCGGTAATTAATATACCATTGTCGCCAGCTTTTACAATATCAATTCCTTTTATGTGCCAATAGCTGGTTCTTAAAATTATACCCTGGTTAGAGTCGCCCTCGCCTAAAACTGAAAAATCAAACTTAGGTCTTTGGTTATCGCTTGGGGCTGCCATAAAAACAATTGGCGCATCTGACGTACCGTCAACTTTAATATCTATCCGTTGATCAAATGCATAATTACCGCCTTTTACCAAAATTACATCGCCGGGTTTTGCATTTTTTACTGCTGCCAAAACTTCATCGGTTGTAGAAACCTTGATTTCGTTTTGTTTAGCTACTGTTTCTGTTACAGCTTTATTATTTGCTACCGAACAAGATGTTATAGCAAGCATTAAACCTGTTGTTACAGAAATTAGATTTTTAAATTTCATCATTTTGAATATTTTATTACTAGGAATTGCCTTACTAAAGAGGCATTTAACTGGTTTTTCTCTTACAATTTTACCCAAAACAGTAGGCATTAAAAAGATATTCTGCGTTTAAATCTGTGCAATCGTTGCCGGTAAAAACAAAAAACACTAGGCTATAGAGCGCAGCGTTAGTTAATCTTTTTAGATATAGTATGGTTGGTGGAATAAATCCGAAGAAAAAATAAAAGGAAG
>DASSWV010000521.1:0-2378 GCA_035704545.1 Pelobium sp. | reverse complement strand
GTTTTTGATTCTTATATAAGGATCTACCTCAAAATCTAACGTATTATCTCCTGGCTTAATCGAAACTTTAGAAACAGTTGTCGGAAAGAAATTCCCATTCTGTAACTTAAAGTCGTAATCGTTTGAAAAAACAATGTTGTTACGGTATTCACCGTTATTTTTAATAAGCCATATTTGCGAGATTGGTGTAGAGTAGCCTAATTCAAAAGCTTCTATTACAGAGCCATTTATAAGGTCAGTTTCTACGGGTTCTCCTGTTACTTTATCTTTTATAATCCCAAAAACTTTGGCATCAGGCCCAGGCATATCGTCCTTTTGGCATGAACTAATTGATAGCCCGATTAAAGTAACTATCGTGATAAGATATGATTTAGTCTTCATGTTCTTTTTTATTTAATTTAATACTGAGGATTTTGAACCAGCTTATTATTGCTTACCCCTGGAATAGCTTTATAATATGATTGTATCTGAAAATTTTGTCCATTGTTTCTCTCATCAAAATAATTATTAGCCCTTACGAAAATGTACTTAGGTGTAGGCAAACGAAGATCTAACATTGGAACGAGCGCAGTTCTTTTTGTTGAATTAAACAGCGTATGAAACTCTCTTCTACGTACTAAATCCCAGTACCTACCGCCTTCAAACGCCATTTCAACTCTACGTTCTTTAAGTACATTGGCTAAGGTTAAGGGAATGTTATCTGTATGCGCTGCTCTTTTACGTAATGCATTTAAATAACCAGCAGCCAGCGCCGCGTCGCCTTGCCCACTTTCAACTACTGCTTCTGCATAATTAAGATAAATTTCGGCAAGACGCATATCTATAAAGTCTGTTGTTGAACTAAAATATGTTCCTACCACATTTTTACCTTCCTGCAAAAACTTCTTTAATAAGAAACCAGAATTGGAATAATTTTGATTACTTGAGCTACCAAGGTTAAGAAAACCAGAAAAACCACTTGTGCCGGCGGCACCTAAAGACCAATAAGTTTTTCCATCAAGTCCAGTTGCGCTTGCATTAGTATATACTATTTTGGAACCGTCTGGCTTTATCAGTCCGCCTTGCATTATAATAGTTACCCCTTTCCAAACAGCTCCAGGTAAAATTACGCTGGCTTGTAAGCGAGCGTCTTTGTCCGCAAAAATATCTGAAAGGTTATCGTAATATTTATAAGGCTTGTTTACATTCACTTGTGTAGGATCGGCAATATAATCACTTTCATTACCGTCTGTTCTCGTAACTAATTTTGCACTTTGGCCTGTGCCATTATCAGTATAATCTTCAAAAAGATCAACAAGGTCTAAAGTAGGGCTAAATCTTCCATAAAATAATCCGCCTGGTGTTGTTTGAGATGGATTATAAAAAACATCGATACTATGCCCTTGTAACAACGTAGTGGTACCGTCTATATAACCTTTTTTGAACAATACTTCCACATCTGCTCCTGCCGGGTTCTGAAAAATATCCTGGAAATTTTTACTGGCTTCTTCCCTGTTAGCCGGATTTGGCCTATAAAGTGCCTTGCCGGAATTTGCAATGATATCGGCTGAAGCTGTGATACATTGCTGATAATAATTATTTGCATCTGAAACAGACATACCAACCAAATTTTTATCTACTGCCTCTCCTGTTAAAGGTGCATTGTTCCAATATTTAGCAACTGAAGCTGCAAACAAAGCTGCTCTTGACTTTAGCCCCAAAGCAGCCCATTTAGTTGCTCTGTAAGTACCTTCTACGCTTGTTCTTGTCAGAGGCAAATCATTGGCTGCTAACTCTAATTCAGACAGGACATAATCCCAGGTTTGCTTTTCTGTACTACGAGGGACAAAAAGATTGGCATTATCAGTACCAGGTTTGTATTCAAGAGCCTGCTCAATAATAGGTACACCTCCGTATCTTTTAACCAAACCAAAATAAAGATATGCCCTAATAAATCTGCCTTCTGCCAATAAAGCAACCCTTTGTGCATCTGGCATTGCTACCTGTGGTAGTTGCTCAATAAATTGATTGGTTTGACGTATGGCATCATATCCCCAATAATTATCATTTATCGGCCCCACGCCGGAACCAGGAGAAAGTGTACTTTCATCAGTATAAAAAGTAGTACCGAATCCTGGTTCTATATATCCACTACCAGGTGTACGATGATAGTTGAAACTTACACCGGGGTTGTATACAAAATCCTCTACCGGCATACGTATATATAAATTAGCCAATAAGGTTTTTACTCCATTAATATCTGTTAATAATTGCGAAGCAGGAACACGGTCTAAGGGTTCTACCTCGAGAAATTTTTTGCAGGAAGTTGTTAATACTGTGATTAAAACAACTGTATATATTGATATCTGTTTCATGTTGTATTTCATTTAAAATTTTAG
>DASSWV010000540.1:0-4055 GCA_035704545.1 Pelobium sp. | reverse complement strand
GGATCAAGAAAATCAAAAAGGCTTCTTTTGCTTTCACGCCGAGGCAACGTAAAGTTGCGATGGTGCTCAATTTTTCTTTGATATACACATGGATGGCACTTCCTACACCAATACATCCCAATAAAAGCGCAATAAATCCTGCTAAGGCTAAAAATTTATTCAGATCTTTAAATGAGCGACCGGTATCTTCTTTGGTTGAAGAAACTGTTTCAATATCAAATCCGGCTTTTTCAGCAACTGCTTCTATTTTTTTTACGGTTTGGTCAATTTCTTTTGGCTGATTGAACTTGAAATAATATTTATAACGGATCCGGCTGCCAATTTGAGTAAGTCCGGTTTCTTCTAAATATTCCAGCGGAATGTAAACCACGGGAGCAACCGAAGCAGTGATGCCAGTTTGGCCAGGTGCTTTTTCAAGCGCTCCGGCAATTTCAAAATTAAGTGCTCCAACTTTTATCGAATCGCCAACAGTTGCGCCATATTGAAGCATTAAGGTTTGATCTACAATTGCCCTTCTGCCTTGTTGGAAGCTTCTGCCTGCCGCCGTTGGCTTGGTTTCTATTTCTCCATAAAAAGGAAAGTTACCTTGCAAAGCCCTTACTTGTACTAACCTACTTCCTTGGTTTTTGATGAAATAAATCATCGAAGCGAAACTTCTTTCCGAGCTTCTTTCGTTGCCTAAGGTGTCTAAAACTTTTGCAAAATCTTCTTCAGCTGGCTTTCTGCTGTCAAGAATTAAATCGGCGCCAGCCAATGATTTTGCCTGATTATCAATATCTCGCTCCAAATTATCCCTAAAGGAATAAACAGCCACCAAAGCCGCAATTCCCAATACAATAGAAGATATAAAGAGCAATAGACGAGATTTATTTTTACGACTGTCTCGCCAAGCCATTTTAAAAACCCAGTTAAAATCGATTCCCTTTCTGTCCGAAAATTTGTTTTCTACCATCTAAATTGTTTGTGAATCAATGGTTGCTGAACTTATTCTGGTTGGTTCGTCACTAATGATTTCGCCGTTTTTTATCTTGATGATTCTGCTGGTTTTGGAGGCTAACTCTAAATCGTGGGTTACAATTACTAAAGTTGTTCCTGCTTGCGTATTTAAATCGAACAAAAGCTTTTCAATTTTAACTCCCGTTTCGCCATCTAAATTACCAGTGGGTTCATCGGCGAACAAAATTGCGGGTTTAGTGGAAAAAGCTCTTGCTAGCGAAACTCTTTGTTGCTCTCCGCCAGAAAGTTGAATGGGATAATGGTGCAAACGATCTGCCAACCCAACTTTGTCCAACAAGTCTAAAGCAAGGGTTCTGATGTTTTTTTCTCGCCGTAATTCCAGCGGAACCATCACATTTTCTAAAGCAGTTAAGGTAGGCATCAGCTGAAAATTCTGAAAAATAAACCCAATGTTTTGATTTCTTACGGTCGCTAATTCATCTTCGCTTAAGTCTTTTAAATCGATGTTGTTTAAAATTACATTTCCTTCGGTAGCCTTGTCTAAACCAGCACACAAACCCAATAAAGTTGTTTTTCCGCTTCCGGATGGGCCAGTGATAGCAATAGAAGAACCTTTTTCTACAGAAAAATTGATATTTTGTAGCACCCGTAAAGATTTACCTGCACTTATATAGGTTTTACTAACGTTCTTAATGTCTAATATATTGATGTTTTGCATTCGGTTAATTTATTAATCCTTGGTTTTTTAAACTTATGGCTAAAATATCTGTTTACATTGTAGGTTTTAACATTTAAAGCTCATTTTTGATTTTTATAATACAATTATGTTACGAATTACTTCAACCTTATTATTACTGATTATTTTTTATGCCACTTCTTGTGGAAATAAAACCAATAAATCCGAAAACACCGAGGAAGTTGAAAACCAAAAAACACTTGGAGAGAAGAAAAAAAATATTCTGTTTTTTGGCACAAGTTTAACCGCTGGTTTGGGCTTAGAGCAATCGGAAGCTTACCCAGCATTGATACAAGAAAAAATTGATTCATTAAACCTAAATTATAAGGTAATTAATGGCGGTTTAAGTGGAGAAACCTCTGCAGCCGGAAAAAGCCGGATAGATTGGTTGTTGAAACAACCCATACATGTTTTTGTATTGGAGTTAGGGGCAAACGACGGACTAAGAGGAATATCTGTGGAGGAAACCAGAGCAAATTTACAGGCTATTATAGATAAGGTAAAGCAAAAATACCCTGATGCTATTTTGGTAATGGAAGGAATGCAGATGCCTCCAAACATGGGTCAAAAATATACTCATGACTTTAAAGAGACATTCAGTTTACTGGCAAAAAAGAACGAGATGATATTTGTTCCGTTTTTGTTAGAAGGTGTTGGGGGCGTGGCTAGTTTAAATCAGGATGACGGAATTCATCCGACCAAAGAAGGCCAAAAAATTATAGCCGAAACGGTTTGGAGTAAGCTGGCGCCAGTTCTTAAATAAGCGATCTTTTAGCATAAAGACTGCGCCTATGTCAAGCTAAATTGTAAATTAGTATCACAATTGATAACCAATGAAGCTTAAATTTACAGTTTTTATATTTTATATACTGCTTTCAGTTTCTGCTGTTACTGGTCAAAATATCCAAAATATTGGGGTTCCCTATGTTGAAAATTTCCCTAAATCAAGCTATGGAGCCGGCAATCAAAACTGGGCAATTGCAAAAGACCATAATGGAATAGTTTATTTTGGAAACAGTGAAGGACTGCTTACTTATGATGGTTCTTTCTGGCAAACTCATTCTTTGCCAAATCGTTTAGTGGTTCGTTCTGTTGCTACCGATAAAAAAGGTAAGATTTTTACGGGTGGTTTTGGCGAGTTTGGCTTTTGGCAATATGATGAAAAAGCGATATTGAAATATCATTCGCTCACTAGTTTGGTAAAAGATAAATCGACTTTAAACAATGAGGTTTGGAAGATTTATGTGGAAGAAGACAAAGTGATTTTTCAAACATTTGCCAATATCTTTATTTATCAGAACAATAAAATTAAAGTAATAAAAGGGAACGGATCTTTTCTCTTTCTGTTTAAAGTTGGGTCGCGGTATTTTGTGGAGACTCCCGGCAAAGGGCTTTACGAGCTGAAAAACAACGAGCTTTATTTTGTTGAAGGCAGTAACCGGTTAGAAATGTCGAGCATTCTTTCGGTGTTACCTTTTCATAAAGACACTTATTTAATAGGTACTGCAAAAGGTGGTTTGTTTTTGTACGATGGTAAAACGTTTAGCAAATGGAATAACGAGGGGAGTAGCTTTTTGCAAACAGCACAACTCAACAATGGGGTAAAAATATTTGATAAATATTATGCCTACGGAACCATTTTAAACGGTGTAGTAATTTTGGACGAGGATGGCCGAATTATTCAGCATATCAATAAATCCAGTGGCTTACAAAACAATACGGTACTGAGTTTAAGTATTGATGCCCAACAAAATTTATGGGTAGGCCTGGATAATGGGATTGATAGGATAGAGCTTAACTCTCCGCTTTACTTTTATTTTGATAAAAACGGCATCTTCGGAACGGTATATTCAAGTATCATTTTTAATAGTCGAATTTATTTAGGCACTAATCAGGGCCTTTATCAAAGCCGTTGGGATGTTTCAGGCAATGGCAGGCAAAACCTGAACTTTAAAATCATCCCAAATTCGCAAGGACAGGTTTGGGATTTATCAGTGCATAGCGGTCAGTTGATTTGTGGCCACAACAACGGAAGTTACTTGGTAAAAGGCGATGTGATTGAAAAAATATCCAACGTGAGCGGTGGATGGACAATAGCTCAACTGGCAAACGATCCAGCTAAATTAATTCAAGGTACTTATACTGGCTTGGTCATCTATGAAAAGCTTAACGGTGCCTATCAGTTTTCACATAAAATTCAGAATTTTAGCCAGCCAAGTCGTTATGTTGAGCAAGATGATAAAGGAAATTTTTGGGTTAGTCATGCTTACAAGGGCGTTTTTAAACTTAAACTTTCTGATGATTTACAGTCGGTTGTAGAAGCTAAGCAATATGACGAGAGTTCAGGTTTATCATCGGTTTA
>DASSWV010000526.1:0-5844 GCA_035704545.1 Pelobium sp. | reverse complement strand
GAAGCGAAAGCTCTAAAATCCTCAATTCTACCGTTAGTACAACTAACAATAAACACGTAATCAACTGGTTTTCCAATCATTGCATCACCTTGATTGAAACCCATGTAATTCAAAGATTTCTCGTAAGTAGCAACGCCACCTTCAACTTCGTTAGCATTAGGGATATCATTGGAGATGCCCATACCCATTCCAGGGTTGGTACCGTAAGTAATCATCGGCTCAATTTTGCTTCCGTCAAAAGTATATTCTTTATCAAAAACAGCATCAACGTCAGTTTTTAACGTTTTCCAGTAAGCCATTGCTTTATCCCAAGCCTCGCCTTTTGGCGTAAACTCTCTTCCTTTAACATAATTGAAAGTAGTTTCATCTGGTGCAATCATACCGCCTCTTGCGCCCATCTCTATCGAAAGGTTACAAACGGTCATACGACCTTCCATTGTCATTTCTTCAAAAACTTTTCCGGCATATTCTACAAAATAACCAGTAGCGCCAGAAGTTGTCAATTGCGAAATGATGAATAAAGCCACATCTTTTGGTGTAACTCCAAAACCTAAAGAACCGGTAATATTGATTCTCATTTTCTTAGGTTTAGGTTGCATGATACATTGAGAAGCTAATACCATTTCAACCTCTGAAGTACCGATACCAAAAGCAATGGCACCAAAAGCTCCGTGAGTTGAAGTATGTGAATCACCACAAACAATTGTTGCACCGGGTTGCGTAATTCCATATTCTGGACCTACAACGTGTACAATTCCGTTTTTTTGGTGACCTAAACCCCAGTGCGAAATTCCATATTCGTTACTGTTAGCTTCCAAAGCTTTCAACTGATTTGCCGAAAGTGGATCTTGTACCGGCAAATGCTGATTAATGGTTGGCGTATTATGATCTGCCGTAGCGAAGGTACGCTCAGGGTGTAAAACCTTAATCCCTCTGCTTTTTAAACCTAAAAAAGCAACCGGACTAGTCACTTCGTGAATCATGTGACGATCTATAAAAACTACATCTGGTCCACCATCAATATGGCGAACTACGTGGCTGTCCCACACTTTGTCAAATAATGTACTGCTCATTTTATTTGTTTTTTAATTGCGAGGTACGAAGCAATTTGCTCGTTTTATCCTCAATTTTATTTTTATTGTCATTGCGAGGTACGAAGCAATCCTTCGACTTCACCTTAATTTTATTTGGGCGTTTTAACACGCTATCCGCTCATACTGCACAGGCCTTAACCACTTGGCCGGTATCCGCTTCTATCGTTAACGCAAATATCTATACATTTTAAAGTTTCGTCATGTTGAAACGATAGTGAAACATCTAACTTGTAGGTTCTCCATTCTAAAAGTATACTTATTTGTGAGACTTCTCGTATCCTCGAAGTGACGGCTCGTTTTAAATAAACTTATTCACAGCATCTAAATACGCATTAGCCGATGCAAATATAATATCTGTACTAAAACCATATCCATTATAGTGCTTGCCGTCAAACTTAATTCGCATATGCACCTTACTCACATCATTGCTTCCACCATGGATTGCTTCAATATGGAACTCCTTGATTGAAGGGTCTTTTCCAATAATTGAATTGATGGCTTTAATAGTTGCATCAACCGGTCCATTTCCGGATGAGACTGCTTCTTTCATTTCACCTCTAATATCTAGTCGTACTATCGATGTTGGCACCAAAGGTTCACCGCACATCACCTGCAATAGTTTAACGGTAACGCCATCTTTATAATTACGTTCAGACCCCTCACCGCTCATTAAAGCTAATAAATCATCATCTTTAATTTCTTTTTTACTATCCGCAACAATTAAGAAACGTTCGTAAACATCGTCGATATTGATTTTCTCCAACACATAACCTAATCTTTTTAAGTGATGCTTTAACGCATGGCGACCACTTCTGGCTGTCAAGATAATTTCAGATGAATCTATACCAACATCCTCCGGATTGATGATTTCGTAGTTTTCTCGGTGCTTCAAAACACCATCCTGATGGATTCCAGAACTATGCGCAAAAGCATTTTTACCTACAATTGCTTTGTTCGGTTGTACCGGCATACGCATCATTCTGCTCACCATTCCGCTCAATTCATAAAAATGCTTCGAGTTGATTTTGGTAAACTTATTTAAAGTTGGATGCGTTTTTAAAATCATCGCAACTTCTTCTAAAGCTGTATTTCCGGCTCTTTCACCAATTCCGTTGATGGTACACTCCGCTTGGCGAGCACCGTTCTGAATTCCTGCAATGGTATTTGCGGTGGCTAAACCCAAATCGTTATGGCAGTGTACAGAAATAATTGCCTGGTCAATGTTTTTCACATGATCCATCAAGTACTTAATTTTTGCACCGTACTGATCCGGCAAACAATAGCCATTTGTATCTGGAATATTCACAACTGTTGCACCGGCCGCGATTACAGCTTCCACCATTTGTGCTAAAAATGCTTCATCTGCCCTACCGGCATCTTCAGCGTAAAATTCAATGTCTTCAACAAATCGCTTTGCGTATTTTACGGCATCAACGCCACGTTGTAAAATATCTTCACGGGTACTATTGAATTTGAACTTGATGTGCATATCCGAGGCACCAATTCCGGTGTGGATACGTGGTCTTTTTGCAAACTTTAAAGACTCAACTGCACAATCTATATCTTTTGTGTTTGCCCGTGTTAAAGCACAAATAATTGGTTCTTTAACGGCTTTAGAAAGTGCAACTACACTTTCAAAATCTCCAGGACTTGAAACTGGGAAACCCGCTTCAATTACATCCACCCCTAAAGCTTCCAAACGCAGTGCAATTTCAATCTTTTCAGAAGTTGTCAATTGGCAACCGGGCACTTGTTCTCCGTCTCTAAGTGTGGTATCAAAAATGTAAATGCGATTTGGATCGTGTAACATGTTATTTATTTAATTATCCGCCTAAGCGGGATTTATATTATTGTTCAACCAAGGTTGAGTAAATTTCTTGTTTAATGTTTTTAGTAATTTCTTCGTTGGCAACCAATCTGCCGTTTTCTAGCACTATTTTTTTGTTTAAACAGCTAGGCAATTGTGCTTCAAAATGCCCAACGTAAATTACCGTCATACCATGACGGCTCAACTCATCTACCAATTGGTTAAAATAAGCCGTTTGTTGCTTATCTAATCCTTGACAAGGTTCATCCAAAATTAATAATTCTGGGTTTTTTATGACTGTGCGGGCCAATAAAACCAACCTTTGTTTGCCCAAAGGCAGTGAACTTAACAAGTCTTTTTTGTACTCCGTTAAACCGAAATATGCTAGCAACTCATCAACATGTTTGGCTTTGGTATAAGGCAATTGTTGAAATAACCCTACTGAATCATACAATCCAGATGCTACGCTATCCCAAACGGTTGCATTTACATCAAAATACCAATGAAACTCTGGCGATATTAAACCGATGTGCTGTTTAATGTCCCAAATACTTTCTCCGCTTCCTCTTTTTTTACCGAACAAATAAAGTTCATTAGCATAAGATTGCGGATGGTCCCCATTGATTAAACTCAACAATGTTGATTTCCCGGAACCATTAGGTCCTTGTAACAACCATTTTTCGCCAGCTTTAACTTCCCAATTGATGTTTTTTAAAACCTGTTTATCGCCATAGCTGATATTTATATTCACCATTTTGGCAATCTGATTCGAGCTATAAACTGGCGCTTGTCTCAAAAACTCCGGAAGCGTTCTTTCAAAATCTTCCCTAATAATTATTGTTTCTTTTGCACTTTCTAATTCTACCAGTTTGCCGTTTTCTATTTCGGCAAATCGGTTGATACAATTCGGCAATTCTTCATCATTGCTGATTAAAATTAACGTGACACCTGCTTTAGCCACTTCATCCAACAAAAGATTTAAACTTTTACGGGAAGCCACATCTAAACCGGTGTAAGGCTGGTCGATAATGAGCAATTGCGGTTTTAACCACAAGGCTTTTACCAACTGCAATTTTTTATGTTCGCCACTTGATAATTCTATCAGTTGCGAGTTCCTTAATCCCGAAAAACCAAGTGCTTCCACCAGTTTCTCTGCATCAACAAAATTCAGATTTTCTTCTTTACCAAAATGCGCTAACTCTGCATTCACGGTTAAAGTTTCTTTTGCTTGTTGGCTGGTGTAACGTTGCTGATAATAAAAATTTGCAACGCCTTCTACATTCTTAAACTGATACCAGCTTTCTACATATAAAACTTGGGCTGGCAAATTGTTTTTGCCGTCGAAGTTGATATTTATTTCTCCGCTAGCATTTTGCTTACCAGCAAGGACTTTTGCAAGAGTAGTTTTTCCACTTCCACTTGCTCCGCCTAAAACCCAGTTTTCTCCACGATTGATAGTCCAGTTTAAATCAGAGAATACCCGCCTTTGCTGGAACTCTAAATTCAAATTTGAAATGCGAACGAAAGCCTCATCCCAACCCTCTCCGAAGGAGAGGGAGCTATTGTTGCTCTGCTCATTTTTCAAATTTTTCATTTCCTTTTTGTTTCCACAATGCTCCTCTCTCTAAGAAAGGGAGTTAGAGCGTGAATGTTTTGGGTATTAGTGTATTTCTAAAGCTAAAGTCTGATTATTACTCATCCTGTTTCCACAAAGCTCCCCTCTCCTTCGGAGAGGGGAATCAAAGGGGTGAGGCTCTTATGCCGTCTTAATCGCTTTCATTGCGGTCATCGCTTTACGCAATTTGGCACCCACAATTTCTACTGGATGGTTACGTAAAATTTCGTTGATTCTAACCAATTCAACATTGTCAACTGCTCCGTCTTTACCTTCGTTAAAGTTTTTACCCACTAAGTCAGTTCCTACTTTTTTCATAAAGTCAGCTAATAATGGTTTACAAGCTTGGTCAAATAAGTAGCAACCGTATTCAGCAGTATCAGAAATTACGCGGTTCATTTCGAATAATTTCTTACGAGCAATAGTATTTGCAATTAATGGAGTTTCGTGTAACGATTCGTAGTAAGCAGATTCTGGTTTAATTCCAGCTTCAACCATAGTTTCGAAAGCCAATTCAACTCCTGCTCTAACAAAAGCAACCATCAAAAGGTAGTTATCAAAATATTCTTGTTCGCCAATTTTAACATCACCAGCTGGAGTTTTTTCAAAAGCGGTTTCACCAGTTTCGGCTCTCCAAGCCAATAAGTTTTTATCTCCATTAGCCCAATCTTCCATCATGATACGGCTAAATTCGCCAGCCATAATATCATCTTGGTGCTTTTGGAATAAAGGACGCATAATGTCTTTTAATTCTTCAGAAATTTTGAAAGCTTCCACTTTAGCAACATTGCTTAAACGGTCCATCATCCCTGATACGCCACCATGTTTTAAAGCTTCAGTAATTACCTCAACACCGTATTGTACCAATTTAGAAGCGTAACCAGCATCAATTCCTTTTTCAACCATTTTATCGAAAGATAAGATAGAACCGGTTTGTAATAAACCGCAAAGGATAGTTTGCTCGCCCATTAAATCAGATTTAACCTCAGCCACAAAAGAAGATTTTAAAACTCCTGCTCTGTGACCACCAGTTCCAACGCAATAAGCTTTTGCTTGTGCCAAACCTTTTCCTTCTGGGTCGTTTTCTGGGTGAACCGCTATTAAAGTTGGTACACCAAAACCTCTAACATACTCTGCTCTAACCTCAGAACCCGGGCATTTAGGCGCAACCATAATTACCGTTAAGTCTTTACGGATTTGCATTCCTTCTTCAACAATATTGAATCCGTGAGAATACAATAAAGTCGCTCCTTTTTTCATCAAAGGCATAATTGCGTTAACCACTGCAGTATGTTGTTTATCTGGAGTTAGGTTAACCACTACATCAG
>DASSWV010000510.1:0-3728 GCA_035704545.1 Pelobium sp. | reverse complement strand
GACTTGGCGCTTTTAGTAATGAAAAGTGATTTACAGGACATATGATCGGATAAATTGATTAACTATCAAATAGTTTCAGGTTGCATAACATTAAAGCAACAAAAATTTGATGTCATTTGTGTTTACACGAACAAAAGAATCCGCAGTTTTGGAGAGCGTTAATTGTTTTGAAAAGTTATGAGAAATAGTTTTATCCTATTTCTTAGCCTTGCTTCAAAATCATGAAATTACTTATTGTTAAATGCAAAAATCAATTTTAAATCTCTGGCTTACAGGAACTCTGTTTTTAGTAGCTTGCAGTTCTCAACGGCATGTTAGCAAAACAGAAAAACAACTTTACCCCATCACTTCCGCTATAACACCCGATTCTTCAATGGAAGCTTTTGTGTTCCCTTATCGGCAGAAGTTAGATTCAGTAATGAACGATGTGGTTGCTGTTTCTGCAAAAGAAATCCAGAAGGGAAAACCAGAAGGATTGCTGAATAATTTCTTTGCGGACGCAATGTACCAAAGTGGTAAAGATTGGGGTCTTAATTTTGATTTTGCATATACTAACTTCGGGGGCTTAAGAACTCCCTTGCCAAAAGGAGAAATTTACCGATATAAGGTTTTTGAGCTGATGCCTTTCGAAAATGCGGTCACTTTAGTCACCTTTAAAGGTGATGATCTTCAAGCTTTCTTTGATTTTATGGCAGCCAGTGGTGGCGAGCCAATTTCGGGTGCAACGTATGTGATAGATGGCGATAAAGCCATTGAAATTAGCATCAACGGAAAACCGTTTGATCGTTTGAAAAACTATGTGGTTTTAACCTCAGACTACATGGCGAATGGTGGCGATGGTGGTTTGATTTTTACCAGAGCTATTGCCCGTACAGATTTAACCTATAAATTAAGAGACGCCTTATTCCTTTACCTCGATAAAAAGAAAAAAGCCGGAGAAATTTTAAACCCTGTTAAAGATGGAAGAGTCAAGATTAAATAGACGGAATTTTTTAAAAACAGGATTCTCAGTGGCAACATTGTTGGCTTTAGGTTTAAACAGCAAAAGTGTTTTTGCTAAGGATGATTTCAGGAAATTAACTATCCTCCACACTAACGATGTGCATAGCCGTATTGATCCTTTTCCACTTGACGGAAGTAGAAACGCCGGCAAGGGAGGTGTTGCGCCAAGAGCAGCTTTAATCAACAAAATAAGAGCCGAAGAAAAGAATGTTTTACTGTTGGATGCGGGTGATATTTTCCAAGGCACCCCTTACTTCAATTTATGGGGTGGTGAGCTCGAAATTAAAATGATGAGCATGATGGGGTATGACGCTGCAATTATGGGAAACCATGATTTTGACAACGGGGTAGAAGGCTTTGCAAAGCACTTGCCTTATGCAAATTTCTCCATCATTAATTCAAATTACAACTTTACCGATACACCGATGGAAGGCAAATCTAAGCCGTATAAAATTTTTGAAAAGCAAGGAATTAAAATCGGTGTTTACGGCTTAGGGATAGCGTTGGAAGGCTTGGTTAACCCAGTTCAATACGGAAACACCAAATACCTAAATCCAGTAGAAAAAGCCCTAGAATACGAGAAAGAACTCAAATTAAACCACAAATGTGATTTGATAATCTGCCTTTCACATTTGGGTTATAAATACAAAGAGAATAAAATTTCGGATGTCGTTTTAGCATCAAACCTTTACCACACTGATTTGATTATCGGCGGACATACACATACATTTTTAACCACACCAACTACCATCATAAACAAAAAAGGAAATCAAACTTTGGTTAACCAAGTTGGATTTGCAGGGTTAAATTTAGGACGGATTGATTATGTGTTTTCAAGAAACAATTCAAGAAAAGTAAGCTATACTTCTGCCTTAGAGGTCATTGAAAATAATTTCAAAATATAGTTTTTTTTAACCGATTTTTTTTTGAAACTTCGAGGCTCGGAAGACGGCATCCCCGCCTTACTTCCATCGCATTTTAAATCAACGTATTAGAAAATTAACATGGAAAAAACTTGTACAAGTGTATGGGAAAACTGTCTGCAAATCATAAAAGATAACATTCCGACTCAGAGTTTCAAAACTTGGTTTGAACCAATCATTCCGCTTAGGTTAGAAGCTAGTGTTTTGACCATACAAGTACCTAGTTTGTTCTTCTATGAGTGGTTAGAAGAGCATTATGTGGGTCTTTTACGTAAAACTATAAAAAAGCACTTGGGGGATTCAGGTCGCTTAGAATACAACATAGTGGTAGAAAAATCATCCTCAAAAAAACCTTACACCACTAACTTACCATCAAGCGGAAATGGCGCAGAAGGCAAGAGCCAGTCCATCCCAATGCCGGTAGCACTAAACAAGGATATTAAGAACCCATTTGTAATCCCCGGACTTAAAAAATTACAGGTAGATCCACAGCTAAATCCTAACTATACTTTCGAGAATTTTATTGAAGGAGATTGCAACCGTTTAGCCCGTTCAGCAGGTTATGCGGTAAGCGCAAAACCAGGCGGAACTTCCTTTAATCCTTTAATGATTTATGGTGGCGTTGGCTTAGGCAAAACACATTTGGCGCAAGCCATTGGTAACGAAGTAAAGCGTACCATGCCAGATAAGTTGGTCATCTACGTTTCATGCGAAAAGTTTTGCCAGCAGTTTGTTGATTCCTTAAAAAACAATACCATTAACGATTTTGTGAATTTTTACCAAGCAATGGACATCATTATTATGGATGATGTACACAACTTCGCTGGTAAGGACAAAACACAGGATATTTTCTTTCATATTTTCAATCATTTGCACCAATCTGGCAAGCAACTGATCATCACATCTGATAAACCACCTAAAGATTTGGCAGGTTTAGAAGAAAGATTGTTATCAAGATTCAAGTGGGGACTATCAGCAGATTTATCTGTTCCTGATATTGAAACCCGCATGGCCATTCTGAAAAAGAAAATGTACCAAGACGGTATTGAATTGCCCAATGATGTCATCGAATATGTTGCCAACAACATTGATAATAACGTGAGGGAGCTGGAGGGCGCAATGGTTTCTTTATTGGCGCAGTCAACACTTAACAAGAAAGAAATAGATTTAGCCTTAGCTAAGCAGATGTTAAAAAACTTTATCAAAAACACCACCAAAGAAATTTCTATGGAATACATCCAGAAATTGGTTTGCGAGTATTTTGAAGTTCCTGTGGAAATGGTAAAGTCTAAAACGCGTAAACGTGAGATTGTACAGGCCCGCCAAATTTCTATGTACTTAGCAAAAAGCCATACCAAAACATCATTAAAATCAATAGGTGCTTTTTTTGGAGGAAGAGACCACTCAACAGTGATTTATGCCTGCCAAACAGTAGAAGATTTAATTGATACTGACAAAAAGTTTAAAGCTTATGTTCAAGATATTCAGAAAAAGCTTAAAATGAGCTAATCCAAATTTTCTGATGAAGATCCTCTTGGCTGATGAAGCCAAGAGGATTTTTTGTTTTATAATGCGCTGTAACTAATTGTAGTCTATAAAAGGGTTATAAATAGCATTCTTTAGTACATGACAAAAAAATGAAACCACATAGAACATAGGTTTTAGCTACGAAAAAGGTTGCATAGCGTTTTTCTGAAGCAGAGCGTCAGCTACCTTTGTGTGCCTAAAAAACGTGAGTTTTGGGTGTATCGACAATATCCAGCCCAAGCACTGGTGTTAATTGAGCTTTTATTCGCCCTTGGC
>DASSWV010000512.1:0-13431 GCA_035704545.1 Pelobium sp. | reverse complement strand
CGTTAATTTTGAACATTTTAGTTTCTGGAGTTTCATTTTACTTTTATTATAGAGAGAAAAAATTCAAATGGGAACTATTTTATCCCTTTGCCATCACTTCTATCCCTTTTTCATTCTTAGGAGGATTTTTAACGCTTGATGCTAAACTTTATAAAATCATTCTAGGTACTTTATTAGTGTTTGCAGTTTTAAGGTTATTAGGTTTTTTCGGGAAAGAGCAACCTAAACTTAAAGAAATAAACATTCCATTTGCGCTATTGATTGGTGCAATAATTGGCTTTCTGTCTGGTTTAATTGGCATTGGCGGAGGCATTGTTTTGAGTCCGGTTTTACTGTTACTAGGTTGGGCAAACATGAAACAGACAGCCGCCGTTTCTGCACTATTTATTTTTGTGAATTCAATTTCTGGGATTTTTGGCTTTCTTTCAAAAGGAGGAGAAATTCCAACTTCTTCGGCATTTTTAATCGGGATGGTTTTTATAGGGGGATTTTTTGGAGCCTATTACGGCAGTAAAAAGTTCAATAATTTAGTTTTACGAAATGTGCTTGCACTGGTTTTAGCAATCGCAATCATTAAGTTATATACCATTTAATGAATGATATCTCCGCATATATTTTGGCCGGTGGAAAAAGCACTAGAATGGGATCAAACAAAGGTTTATTGCCATTGAATGGGAGTTTTTTTGCGGAATTGATTGTTAAAGCATTAAAAGCTGCATCAATTGAAAACATTACCATCGTTTCTGGAACCGAAGCTTATGATGCTTTAAATTGCAATCGAATACAAGATATATATCCTAACAAAGGCCCAGTCGGAGGAATCTTCACGGCTTTATCTCATTCTAAAACCAAACAGAACATTTTATTAAGTGTGGATATTCCGTTAATTTCTGAAGAGGTTATTCAATGGTTAATCAAAAATAGAGCTGTGGACAAGAAAATCACACAGGTAAAGGTTCTAGAAAAAACCAATCCGTTGATCGCTATTTATGATCAAGAGCTAGTTTCTGTTTTCGAGAAACATCTCTTAAAAGATCAATTAAAATTACAGATGGTGGTTGATGAAATTCCTCATCAAACCATTGAAGCTCCAGAAGTTTGGTGTCCGCTTTTGCAAAACATCAATACCAAAGAAGATTATCAAAATTTAATCAGATGACAGTAACCATAAAATATTTTGGGTTAATAGCAGATATTACCCGTTTAAAAGAGGAAGTTTTTAGTTCTGATGCTGAATTATTAAATGTTGAAGATTTGATAAATAACCTATCTCATAAATACAGCGGTTTATCCAAAGCTTCATATATTATTGCGGTTAATAAAAGTATTGCTAAAACTAATTTAAAGCTGAATAATAACGATGTTTTAGCACTTTTACCGCCGTTTGCGGGAGGTTAAATTAGATTATGGCGAAACAACAAATAACAATCAAATCTGAAGATTCATAGAAAATACGAAATATGTCAACAACAAAACCAGCTAAAAAATCATTCGTTCAAGGCGCAATAGGAGCAACGTTCATTGGGGATTCAATTGCAAAACATCAAAGCAAAACAACTATTGGTGCACATAATATTTTTTTAGGGCAAGTACGTGGAGATGTAATCGACGGAAAAACCGTAACAGCAATTGAATATTCGGCTTATGAGGAAATGGCAGAACAAAGTTTTCATGAAATTAGGGAAACCGCTTTTGCAAAATACGATTTGACCTGTTTACATATCTACCACAGCATAGGTATCGTAAAAACAGGAGAAATATGTTTGTTTGTATTTGTTTCTGCCCCTAAAAGAAAAGTGGTTTACGAAGCCCTGAATTTTTTGGTGGAAGAGATCAAAGAGAAAGTCGCCATTTTTGGCAAAGAACTGTTTGAGGACGAAACTTATACTTGGAAACAAAACACCTAATCCTATGGTTGATATTACCCATAAAATCACATCAGAAAGAACTGCAACCGCACAAGCTATTGTAAAAGTGGGCAGTGCTGGCACCATAACAGCTGTAAAAAACAAAACAGTGCCTAAAGGTGATGTGCTGGAAGTAGCAAGAACCGCCGGCTTGTTCGCCGTAAAAAACACTTCTAATGCTATTCCAGATTGTCATCCTTTACCAATCGAATACACTGCAGTTGCTTATGAAATTACAGAAAGTGAAATTATTATTGAAGTAACCGTAAAAACCATTTACAAAACAGGCGTTGAGGTTGAAGCAATGCATGGCGCTAGCATTGTGGCTTTAACCATTTACGATATGTTGAAACCCATCGATAAAAATGTGGAAATTTCGACAGTTAAGTTGTTGCGTAAAAAGGGAGGGAAATCAGACTTTAATGATGCTAAAAATTTAAACCTTTCGGTTGCCGTTATCGTTTGTTCTGATAGTGTTTCAAAAGGAAAAAAACAGGATAGCGCTGGAAAAGTAATCACTTCTAAATTGGCGGTTTTAGACTTACAGATTGACAATTACATCATCATTCCTGATGAAATTGCTGAAATCCAAGAAACGGTTAAGGACTTTTGCGATACCAAAACCGATTTGATTATTTTAACCGGAGGAACAGGTCTGTCCAAAAGAGATGTTACCCCAGAAGCGATTATCCCTTTATTAGACAGACGAATCCCCGGAATAGAAGAAGCCATCCGTTCTTATGGGCAAAACAGAACACCTTACGCCATGCTGTCCAGAAGTGTGGTTGGCTTTATAGGAAGCACTTTAGTGATGGCTTTGCCGGGTTCTACAAATGGCGCAAGTGAATCTATTGATGCTGTTTTCCCTTCAGTATTACATCTTTTTAAAATACTTAACGGTTTCAATCACGGAAAATAAAATGTTGAACATACAAGATTTACACGGGCGGGTGCACAATTATTTACGAATTTCAATTACTGAAAATTGCAACCTCCGTTGTGCCTATTGTATGCCAGCCGAAGGCATAAATTTGACGCCCAAAGCGCATCTCATGTCGGCTGATGAAATTGAAACCATTGCCAAAACATTTGTTTCTCTCGGCGTTAATAAAATTAGATTAACGGGTGGCGAACCTTTGGTAAGGAAAGACGCTAAAGATATTATTGAGCGTTTAGGAAAGTTAAATATCGATTTAAACATAACCACAAACGGATTGTTGGTCCACGAGTACATCGATACTTTTAAAAATGCTGGAATAAAGAGCTTAAACATCAGCATCGATACTTTGCAGAAAGAGAAATATTTCCAAATTACCCGCCGTGATTATTTTGACCAACTTTGGGATAATATCCAATTGCTTCTAAAACATGATTTTGAAGTTAGGTTAAATGTTGTGCTCATCAAAGGTTTCAACGATGGGGAAATCATCGATTTCATCAACCTAACCAAATCATTAAATATTCAGATCAGATTTATAGAGTTTATGCCGTTCAACGGAAACGAATGGGACAAATCTAAACTGGTTACCTACGCAGAAATTATAGAAAAAGTAAATACAAATTTCAACGCAAATACGGTTCTTCGTATCAATGATAAACTAAACGATACCGCAAAAAACCATCAAATAAAGTCTTTTCAAGGAAAATTTTCTGTAATCAGCTCAGTTTCTAACCCATTTTGTAGCACCTGTAACAGAATTCGCTTAACAGCCGATGGAAAATTAAAAAACTGCTTATTTTCTGGCACCGAAGATGCCCTACTCGGCGCTTTGCGAAACGGAGAGAGCATAATCTCCATCATCCAAAAAAACATCAAATCCAAATTCCCAGTCCGTGGCGGAATGGAGCAAGATGTTGAATTTCAAAATCCCAGTCTGTTCTCTAAAAACAGGAGCATGATTAAAATTGGAGGATAAAATACAATCAAAAATATGATAGAGATCATATTTTTTAATATATTGATGGATTATTTTTACTGCCATTAATTGTTACACCAATGAGTGATTTAGGCAAATCTCACAGAATTTTATTTTTAAACACCCTAGCTTTTACAATTTGTTTTGCTTGTTGGACACTTAACGGTGTATTGGTTACTTTTTTGGTTGATCAAGAGATTTTCAAATGGTCTGTTGTTCAGATAGGATGGCTTTTGGGTATTCCAATACTTACAGGTTCATTGATGCGGTTGCCAATGGGACTTTTAACGGATAAATATGGTGGTCGCAATGTTTTTTCTGCTTTACTTATTTTAGCCTCAATTCCGCTGTTTTTGCTTTCCTTAGCTTCCAACTTTTGGATGTTTGCACTTTTGAGTTTCATGTTCGGGATGGTGGGGACTAGTTTCGCAGTTGGGGTTGCTTATACCTCACTTTGGTATCCTAAAGAATGGCAAGGCAGGGCCTTAGGCATCTTTGGAATGGGGACTGCCGGAGCCTCAATTACGCCTTTTCTCGCACCAAGTATGCTGACCTATTTCTCGCGTTTGGATCCCGTAAACGGCTGGAAGTATTTACCGGTAATATATGGCTCAGTACTGTTGTTCATGGGCATTATTTTCATCATATTCTCCAAAACTAAAAAGGTAGAATCCAAACCAAAAACAGTAAAAGAACTTATGCAACCACTTAAAGAAGTGCGTGTATGGCGTTTCGGAGCCTATTATTTTTTATTGTTCGGGTCTTTTGTATCGTTTTCGCAGTGGTTGTTGCCTAATTTCATGAACGTTTACCAAACTACTTTAATCTTAGGTGGCTTGTTTACCACGTTCTTTAGTTTGCCAGCGGGCATTATAAGAGCTTTCGGAGGATATTTGTCTGATAAATTTGGTGCTCGACGCGTAATGTACTGGGTACTTACTTCTTCTGTGGTTTTAAGCTTTCTCTTGCTTTTTCCAAAAATGAACATTACCACTTCTGGCAACGGTTTAATGGCTGGCAATGCAGGCACAGTTACACAAGTGTCTCCCTCAAAAGTAGTGGTTGGCGAAAGAGAATATTTGGTAAACCCGAAAGACCCAAACGCAAAGCCCGACCCGTTTTTCCCATCTAAAAAAACTTGGCAAGAAGTAGTAGTTGCGGAAAACCAGCAAGTACAGAAAAAAGAATTACTCGCCAACGGAATCACACAAATTCATTTTGAAGCCAATATGTGGGTGTACCTTATTCTGGTGATTTTAATTGGTGCTTGTTGGGGAATTGGCTCCGCCGCCGTTTATAAACATATCCCCGAATATTTCCCGAACCAAGTTGGAGTTATTGGAGGTATGGTAGGAATGATTGGTGGTTTAGGAGGGTTTATTGGCCCTATTGTGTTCGGTTACTTACTTGCTTTTACCGGTTTTTGGACAAGCTCTTGGCTGTTTATATTTATTTTATCATGTGTTTGTTTGATTTGGATGTCGAGGGTAATCGCCAAAATGACTAAAGAAAAGTTGCCAGAGTTTGCACAAGATATGGACAGGCGAGTAGAAGTACCGTAAATTTAATTGAGCTCTAGATTCAAAAAGCTATCTAAACTAATTATAAATTATAAACTTCATTTCCCAAATGGCTCGGTTTTGTCTTTTTTTTGTAACTTGAGATTAAGATCAATATTAAAAGTAAGCTTTGCCTACGGAGTTACATTTAGGTAGTTTATTTTTTAAATATTTAAGTAAACATGAGTTACCAAGCCTTAAAATCACAGTTGTAGATGAAAAACAGAACATACAATACAAAAGCATTGCTTATTGCCACTGCAATGTCTATCATCATGGTTCTTTTGGTATTCTTAGGATCTAGGAACCTACAAAATTTTGATGCCGCATTAATCACTTATTTATTTGGGACAGTATTTGCATTTTTCGGGATAGTTTACAGATATTCTGTATGGTTACAGCGCCCGCCAACCTGGATTTACTTTAAAAGAGGAATTACTTACCTCTTCACCGGTAAAGTATTTTCACATTTTTGGTTCGTTTCTAAAGAATCCATAGAAAACATTGCATTCCAAAAGTTTATTTATCCTAGAGGGAAATATCGATGGGTAGCTCATTTTATGATTGCCATTGGCTGTACATCTGCATTTTTAATCACCATCCCTTTAACTTTCGGGTGGATACATTTTACTTTAGCAGCCGGTGGAATTGATATGTACGAAGCTCACTTTTTCGGCTTTCATGTAATGTCGTTTAAATTAGGTTCTATCATTGCATTTTTAACTTTTCATGCATTAAACTGGTCATCTTGGCTGGTGATTTTTGGATCACTTTACTATTTAAGAAGACGATTAACCAACCCTGGCTTAATAGCCACACAAACTTTTGAAGGCGATTTACTTCCGCTTATTTTATTGATTGCAATTTCTGTTACTGGTTTAGGTTTAACCTACTCTTACCAGTTTATGAAAGGTTTTGCTTTCGATTTCTTGGCGGTTACCCATGCCGTAACGGTGATTATGTTTTTAATTTGGATTCCTTTCGGGAAGTTTTTTCACATCATCCAAAGACCTGCACAAATTGGAGCGCATATTTACAAAAAAGAAGGGATGAAGCAAGGAATGGCAGTTTGTAAGCACACTGGTAAAGAATTCGCGACTAACCTACATATCAACGATTTAAAAACAGTGACTAAGGAATTGGGTTTTGATTTTTCGATGAAAGATGGAGGTTCTCATTTAGATTTAAGTCCCGAAGGAAAAAGATCGCGTTTAGCTCAAGCTCATTTAAAAGTAAGGCAAGCAGACGGACATTTATTTGGATAATATAAGATCAAAAATATAAAGCATGGCAAGATTACCTGTTTCAGCAGAAAGAATTATAGAGCAATACGGCCCTCACTTAAATTACGCCCCAAAAGACGGATTTGAAGGAAGAGGTGAGCCGGATAAAGTTGTAGAAACGCACTGTTGTTTCTGCGGAATGCAATGCGGTATCAAGTTACTGGTAAAAAGTAATAAGGTAGTTGGTTTTGATCCATGGATGGAGTTTCCTTTTAACGAAGGTCGACTTTGCCCAAAAGGAGTTCAGCGTTACTTACAAAACAATCATCCCGATAGGTTATTGAGCCCCATAAAACGTGTAGAAGGTAAAGGCTTTGAAGCCACATCTTGGGATGAAGCAATGGACAAAACCGTTTCCGAAATTAATCGCATCCAAGAAAAATACGGAAAAGATGCTTTTTCGGTGCTTTCGGGTGTATCCTTAACTAACGAAAAAAGTTATTTGATGGGCAAATTTGCTCGTGTTGCACTAAAAACAAAAAACCTAGATTACAACGGGCGTTTGTGCATGGTAAGCGCCGGCGCCGGAAACAAGAAAGCTTTCGGTTTAGATAGGGCTTCCAATACTTATGCAGATTTAGAATATGCAGAAGTTATCATTGTTGCCGGTGCAAACATCAGTGAAACCTTCCCTACCCTAACTCACTGGGTTTGGAAAGCCAGAGACAGAGGTGCAAAAATTATTGTGATTGACCCACGCGTTATTCCCTTAGCAAGAACAGCAGACATCCATTTAGATGTAAAACCGGGAACAGATTCTGCGCTTTATGGTGCAATGCTGAAGTACTTGGTTGATCATGATTTATTAGATCATGATTTTATTGATAACTATACTTCTGGTTTTGATGTTACTTTAAATGCAGTAAAAGATTATACTTTAGAGTGGGCCGAGGAAATTACCGGTATCAAGAAAGAGAAAATTAAAGAAGCCGCAGAACTTTGGGGCAAAGCCAAAACCAGCTATTTATTACACGCCAGAGGAATTGAACATCACTCTAAAGGAGTAGATAATGTGATTGGCTGTATCAATTTAGTTTTAGCAACCGGAAGAATCGGAAAACCATATTGCGGTTACGGAACTATTACCGGTCAAGGGAACGGACAAGGAGGCAGAGAACACGGCCATAAATGCGATCAACTTCCTGGGAATAGAGATATAGAAAATCCGGAACACCGAAAATACATTTCAGAAGTTTGGGGCATCAACGAAAAGGACTTACCCGGAAAAGGCCTAACCGCTTATGAAATTATCGAAGCCATCCATCGTGGAGAAATCAAAGGCTTACTTTCCATCTGTTTCAACCCGCTGGTTTCGTTGCCAAACAGCAATTACGTTCGCGAAGCTTTAGAGAAACTAGAATTTTATGTGTGTATAGATTTCTTTTTGAACGAAACTGCCCGTCATGCGGATATTGTTTTAGCAGGATCTTTACAGGAGGAAGAAGAAGGAACAACTACTTCTGCTGAAGGTAGGGTAATCAGAATTCGCCAAGCAGTTACCCCTCCCAGCGATGCAAGAACAGATACCTCCATTATTTTGGAACTGGCAGAACGCTTAGGCGCAAAAGATAAATTTACTTACGAAAATAGCGAAGCTATTTTTAATGAATTAAGAGTGGCATCCAAAGGCGGAACCGCTGACTATTACGGAATTACGTACCAAAGAATTGAGGATGAAATGGGTGTTTTTTGGCCTTGTCCTACAATAGGTCATCCCGGAACGCCGAGATTATGGGAAGATAAAAAGTTTAAAACTCCCGACGGAAAAGCACATTTTAACCCAGCACCTTATAAATTACCGGGTGAAGTTACCGATGAAAGCTACCCGATAACATTAACTACCGGCCGTGTGGTCTCGCAATATTTGAGCGGTACACAAACCCGTAGAATTGGCAAACTGGTGGATCAATATCCAGAACCTTTGTTAGAAATCCACCCTGAGTTGGCGGCAAAATATGGCATCCAACAAAATGAACTCATCCGCGTGAGCACAAGAAGAGGCGAAGGAATATTTCCTGCCAATATTGTAGAAACTATTCGTAAAGACACTGTTTTTATACCTTACCATTGGTCTGGCTTAAAATCCGCGAATTTATTAACTCCCGGAACTTTGGATCCAATTTCAAAAATACCGGAATTTAAAGTATGTGCCTGTAAGCTGGAGCCCTTAAAAGAGCAAGCAAAACCATCCAATGAAACTAAAGCATACGCTAGTATTTAACTTTTAAAACATCAAATATGAATTATACCAATTTTAACCGTAACGAAGAGTTTTTTGTAGACATGCAACGCTGCATTGGCTGTAAAGCTTGTGAAATGGCCTGTGCAGAATGTGAAACCAACGGACAAGAATCTATGATTCATGTAAATTATGTAGAGCGGTCAGAAAGTATACAAACCACAGTACAAGTTTGTATGCACTGCGAAGATCCGGTTTGCGCTAACGTTTGTCCAGCTGACGCGATTTCCAAAGATGAATTTGGCGTGGTACACACGGCAAATACAGAAAGATGTATAGGCTGTTCCAATTGTGTATTAGCCTGTCCTTTTGGAGTGCCTAAAAAAGTTGAAGAGTATGATTTAATGATGAAGTGTAATATGTGTTATGATAGAACAAGCATTGGCAAAAAACCAATGTGTGCTACAGTTTGCCCAAGCGGTGCTTTGTTTTATGGTACCAGAGAAGAAATACAAGAAATGCGACCAAACAGTTCACCGGTAAATACCTTTGTTTTTGGTGAAGAGGTGGTTAATACGAAAGTCAACATCATGATGCCTAAAGGCGCTACAGAATTAAAAATTTATTAAAAAAAGCTCCAATGTCTAAAGTAGATAACGAAAACGAAAATTGGAAAAAGGATTTTCCTATTCATAAACAAGACGCTACACAGGTAAGTCGCCGCGATTTCGCTAAGTTTTTAACCTTAGTTTCGGGAGGATTAATGGTGGGGAGTGGTTTAGTGGCCGCAAAAGCACATTTAATGCCGAAAGAAAAAGTCAAAGGGGAACATTTCATCTGTAAAAAAGGAGAAGTACCTGTAGGGGGAACATGGCCTTTTATTATCGAGGGCAGTACTATTCCCTATATTCTCATCCATTTGGAAAGTGGCGAATTTAGGGCTTATGAACAGAAATGCACCCACTTATCCTGTTCCGTGTTTTACGCTCCCGGCACAGGTAAAATTGAATGTCCGTGTCACCATGGTTTTTTTGACGCACTAACGGGAGATGTTTTACAAGGCCCACCACCAAGGGCTTTGCCGAAATTAGAGGTGCTGTTTAAAGAAGATGACATATTTGTTAAAGCGTTTGAAAAGAAGGTAAGTTGATTATAAAATACGATTATGAGTAATTTTAGAACAAGCCAGAACAAAGCCAACCCCAATAAGTTAAACACCATTTTATCTACGTTGATATTTATTTTGGTGCTTAATGTTACCTTGCAAATTTGGTTGCTTTATACAGCGCTAAATAACGCTTTGGATGATAACACAGAGATTTTAATCCCTGCATTCATCGCTTCTTTTGTGATTTTTTTGATTGGTTTTACTTGGCTGTATTATTTACCGAAAGGAAATACAAATACTTAAAGAAACCTGTTAAACCAATTTTGGTTTTTTGACCAACCTAACATTATCAATTTAGATAATAAAGATTTAGCCGGCATTAAAACTATTATTCAAGAAATTGAGTTTATAGTAAGATACTAACTTGAAAAAGTAGACAATTTGATAGTGGGTTATAAATCATTAATATTTAGATGATGAAAAATATATTAATTGCAACCGTATTTTTAGCATTAATGGCTTGTTCAAGAGCCGATGGACAAAATGAGAGTGATCCTTCAACAGAATTGCCACCAGTAGAAACCAAATCTCCTAATACCGAATACGCACCAGCTTTTGAAGGGCAAACACGAATAAAAGGTGTTAAAACCGCAACAGCTTATAAAGCAAATGTTCTTACCTCCGCTTTAAGCTCACCATGGGGGATTACCAGTCTGCCTGATGGTCGTTTATTAATTACTGAGAAAGCCGGAAAAATGCGTATCGTTTCCGCTACCGGAGAAATAGGAAATGCTATTACAGGTATCCCTGCTGTAAACTCGGGCGGACAAGGTGGTTTACTTGGGCTTTGCATTGACCCTCAATTTGCAACAAACAGAATGGTTTACTGGGTTTTTTCTGAAAATATATCTGGTGGAACTGTTACAGCCGTAGCCAAAGGCAAGCTTTCAGATGATGAAAAGAGCATTGAAAATTCAACTGTAATCTACCGAGCTAACCCTGCCGCAAATAGTACCGCACATTATGGCGGTCGTATTTTATTTGACCAAACAGGCAATTTATTGGTAAGTACAGGAGATCGTTCTGGCCTAGCTACCCGTCCATTATCGCAATCTTTAACTGCAGCACTAGGAAAGATTATTCGTATTAACACAAATGGAAATCCGGCAACAGGCAATCCAGTATTTAGCGCAAACAATGCCCTACCAGAATTATATAGTGTTGGGCACAGAAACCCACAAGGTATTGCCATACATCCAGCTACCAAAGAGTTATGGCAAAGCGAACATGGTCCACGTGGTGGAGATGAAATTAACCGTGTACAGCCCGGAGCAAATTATGGCTGGCCCACCATTACCTATGGTGTGGAGTATAGTGGGCAAACAATTGGTGCAGGTATTCAGCAACAAAACGGAATGGAACAGCCCGCTTATTACTGGGATCCGGTAGTTTCTCCCAGCGGAATTACGTTTTACAAAGGCAACCGCATACCCGAGTGGGAAAACAATTTATTCATCGGCACTTTGTCTGGCCAACATATCATTAGATTAGTTATTGAAAACAACAAAATAATTGGCGAGGAAAGGTTACTTTCTGATGAAAATCAACGTTTCAGAGATATTACCCAAGGTACAGATAATGCGCTTTATGCAATAACCGACCAAGGCAAATTGTACAGGATAGATAAGGAGTAGTACACAATGATCACTAAATATTAGATAATCAAATATTTGACAAACTCATCGAAAACTTTAAAAAAATAAATTTCTATCTTCTGAATATATTCTTTGCGCAATCTACCAAGCAACTAGGCTTTAATTAACAAATCATTCTGAGCTTATTATCACAATTTGCTTAAAAATATCTTAATCTGTAATTTCAACCCGCATAAACCGTTTTACATCACATTATGCGTTTAAAATTTCTCATCTTCATTTTATGCCTTTCCAATATTGTTTACGCCCAACAAAAAGATTTCATCGATTATGTAAACCCTCTCTTCGTTCCTCTTAGCGACACTACGGCTAAGGATACCATAATTAAACAGGAGAAGGAGACAGAAAACCTCACAAACGTAATTCCTGCTGTTGGTGTTCCCTTCGGAATGACGCAATGGACACCCCAAACCCAAACTTCGGAAGAAAAAGGCTTGGCTCCGTATCTGTACAAAAATGAAAAGATCAACGGTTTTCGCGGAACGCATTGGAGCAAGGGTTACGGTAAGGATTATGGTAGTTTTACCATTATGCCCATCAGTGGAAACCTGAAAACTAATGCACAAGATTATGCATCGGCATACAGCCATAAAAATGAAATTTCTGCACCAAATTATTATAAGGTTTTATTGGACGATTCGCAGATTACTGCAGAACTTACCGGCTTAGCCAGAAGCGGGATGATGCGTTTCACCGCCGGAAAAGATGACGATTTTTATTTGCTGATTACGCCAAACAGCGACCAAGGGAAAGGATTTATACAAATTAACGCGAGTGAAAAAGAGATTGCCGGTTACAATCCGGTTTACCAAATGACTGGCAAGCCCGCAGGCTTTAGTGGCTATTTTGTAATTCAGTTTAAAAAAAAACCAACTAATGCCGGCGTTTACCATGGTGGCCAACAATTAAAAGAGTTGAGCATTACCAACAAAAAAGATTTAGGCGCATTCTTAAAATTCGATTTAAAAAAGGGTGAATCACTGACCCTAAAAATTGGAACTTCCTTTACCTCCATTGCAAACGCCAGAGAAAATTTAGCCTCAGAAATTAGAACTTGGGATTTTGAAGCCATCCGCGAAGATGCAGGCCGGATTTGGAACAGCGCATTAGGACAGATAAATATAGAAACAGACCGTACAAAGTATAAAAATATTTTTTACACGTCGCTTTACCGCACCATGCAACAGCCACGTTTGTTTAATGATGTGGATGGCACCTACCCCAAGTTTTCCAGAGAACACGAAAATGGAATAAACAGCGGAGCTAATTATTATGATGATTTTCTTTTAGATGACACTTACAGTTCGCAGTTGCCACTTATTGAGCTTTTACAACCACGCACTGCGGTTGAATTTGCAAATTCTATTGTTTTAAAGGGCGAAGAAAGTAACTGGCTACCAATTTTCCCAGGTTGGAGTGGTGATACAAAAACCATGGTTGGTGATCATGCTTCGGTTTTTTTAGCCTCCGTTTACACAAAAAATCTTTACGGAGTAGCGTACAGAAAAGCTTATGATTTAATGCGGAAAAACGCTTTTCAATCTCCAAATGCTCAAGAGTACGAAGATGGAAAAGGCAGGCGATCTTTACGCGATTACATCAAATACGGCTACATTCCAAGGGTAAATGCAGTACAAGATACTTCTTACAGAACCAAGCATTTAGAGCTGACTTTAGCTTACGCTTATGCAGATTATGCAGTGGCAACCATGGCAAAACGCATGAATAATTTTGTGGATTATCAGTTATTAGCCAAGCGAGCCA
>DASSWV010000490.1:0-2300 GCA_035704545.1 Pelobium sp. | reverse complement strand
TTAATGTTTTGTAATTGAGCAGAGTACAACCTTTTAAAAGTTTCTCCATCAGCCACATCAATTCTATTTGGAACTGATTGAACACCAACGGTGCTTTGAAAAGAAACTCTAGTTTTTCCCTTTTCCGCTCTTTTAGTAGTCACTACAATAACACCGCTACCTCCCTGTACACCAAATATCGCTATCGAGGATGGATCCTTTAACACCTCGATACTTTCAATATCATCCGAGTTTAGATAATCAATGTTACTTTGGAAAACTCCATCAACAACATATAAAGGATTGGATTGATTCGTACTATTAACTCCTCTAATTCTTACCGTAGGCGCCGCACCCGGTGTTCCGCTATTTACAATGGTTAGGCCAGGAACACGTCCCTGCAAAGAAGAAACTGGATTAGTGTTGGGAGATTTGGCAATATCTTCACCACTTACCGAACTGATGGAACCCGTTAAATCCCGCTTCCTTTGTGTACCGTAACCAATTACAACTACCTCGTTTAAGCTTTGGTTTGATAACTCAAGGCTAGCATTAACTGTTGTTTGGTTATTGATTGGAATTTCTAAAGTAGTAAAACCGATGTAAGTAAATACAAGAGTT
This sequence comes from Pelobium sp., assembly GCA_035704545.1. Lineage (GTDB taxonomy): Bacteria > Bacteroidota > Bacteroidia > Sphingobacteriales > Sphingobacteriaceae > Pseudopedobacter. The sequence continues at coordinate 1,700 of DASSWV010000490.1, read as the reverse complement.
CCATTGCCTGGGGCGCTAATGGAGTAATTTCCATTTAAGTCTGTTTGTGTGCCAGACGTTGAGTTTTTAACTGCTACACTTACTCCTATTAAAGTTTCGCCTGTATTAGCATCAGTAACCTTACCGGTAACTGTAGCATTTTGAGCAGAAACATAAAAAAAAGAGAAAATACACAGCAATAGTGGTAGAGCTTTTCGTTTCATGATTTTTATTTGATTAGTATATATTGGTAGTGTAAAGTTGGGCTGTTTAAGGGTAGAAACAAAAAAAAACGCCTCAACATTACTACATCATCATACCCAAAGATGATACCAGATATAAATTAAAAAAGCCGTTTGGACACCAATAACGCAGTTTAAATAGTTACAGACCTTTTATATGAGTACATCAATACAGATGTTAACAATATAAAAATTCGCAATACTTTTTAGGGCTATGTGTGGTAATGATGTAGTGTTATAGTTCTATTAAAAACTCGTTTAGGTTTTTTTCGTGAGGAAGATCCAATTTTTTTCTTAGTCGGTACCTTCTTATCTCAACTCCGCGAACACTGATATTTAACAAGGAAGCCATTTCTTTACTACTCATGTTCATCCGAAGAAAAGCACATAATTTCAGATCGTTGGGCACCAAATCTGGATGTGCTGATTTTAGCTTTTTAAAGAAGTTCTCGTGAGTTTCGTTAAAACTTGCTTCAAACAGGTTCCAATCTCTTTCATCATTTATCCCTTCATCAATTGTTTTTTGAAGGCGTCGCAATTGTTCATCAGAAAGTTTTTGTCCTTGAGCATCTTTTAAATTGGCAATTTCATCTTTTATTTTTTGCAGCAGCTCATTCTTATACACAATATTCATTGCCGAGTTAGTTACTTCCCTTCCTTTACTATTTAATTCTGCCTGTAACTGCTCGTTTTTAAGTTGACTAAGTCTTTGTTGATTTGCGATGGCTTCTTGCTTCAATAGCTCGTCCCGTTCTTGCTGTAAGTGTAATGCTAATGCTTTTTGATGCTTTGCCAACTTGCGGAAATACCAAACCCTCACAACAAAAACAGTTACAATCGCTAATAACAAATAAACTAAATAAGCCCAAACTGTAGCATAAAATGGTGGCTTTACCACAAAATTAAATTCAGAAATCTCTGAAACCTTACCTCCGTTTACCAGCGCTCTTACTTTAAAAGTGTAATTGCCATAAGGTAAATTGGTAAAATCTTTCTGTGTTGCTTCTGTCCAAACTGACCATTGCTGAGAAAACCCTTCTAAAAAATATTGATAGCGGATTTTACCTTGGCGGTAAAAAGGCAAGCTGTAATTTATTCGAATACTATTTTGAGCATATTCTATACTTATTTTCCTGGAAAGCGTAGCGCTTTCTGTAATTAATTTATTGTTTAAACTTATGTTTTCAATCCGTCCGATAAAAACCTTTGGTAATTGAATAATTGCATCAATTTTCGCCTGCTCATTAAAAATCGCAAAGCCATCGTCAATACTTATCAAAAAGAGGTTTTCGTTTATTTTAGAGATGTTTTCATAGTCTCTTACCATTCTTCCGTTCAGCATCCGAAATTGTGTGGAATCTACGCTAACTTTTCCCGGGTTTGATAAGTCTAGTAGGGCAACCTTTCCATGGTTAATCAGCCAAAATTGCTTATCCGCAGCTTTAATTACTTTATTAGAGGAATAAAAAGCACCTAGTT
>DASSWV010000466.1:0-5313 GCA_035704545.1 Pelobium sp. | reverse complement strand
CTCAAACCAAAGACAGCACTCAAACCTTGAAAGAAGTTACCGTAAAAGCTTACTTATCAGAAAGCAAGCTTTTCAATCTTCCGTCGACGGTAACCGTAATTGACAAAAAGCAAATTGAACAAAATCAGAACACTTCTTTGTTGCCGGTATTGAACAGCGTTGCTGGTGTAAAAATGGAAGAACGTTCCCCGGGGAGTTATCGTTTATCTATCCGTGGGAGTTTATTGCGTTCGCCGTTTGGAGTGCGAAATGTAAAAGTTTATTTTGATGGCTTGCCTTTAACCGATGCCAGCGGAAACACTTATCTAAATTTAATCGACCAATCTGCAATTAGCAGTATGGAAATATTAAAAGGGCCGGATGGAAGTTTATTTGGCGCAAATTCTGGCGGTGTATTGCTGTTAAATTCGCAGGGAACAGGGAATGAAATCAGTATAAACGCAAATGCTGGAGGTTATGGTTTTTTTAGGGAAAACGTTCACTTACAAAGAAACTACGAAAAATATCAATACAGTTTTCATCAAGCTTATCAATATGCGGATGGTTACCGCGACCACAGTCTAATGAAACGGTCGTATTTTCAAACGCAACAGAAATTTCAATATCATCCAAAAGCAGAACTGAAATTTTCTGGCTTTTACAGCGATTTAGGTTACCAAACTCCGGGTGGGTTAACCACCAATCAATTGGAGGCAAATCCTCGGCAGGCAAGACCAGAAATTCCGGCAAATCCCCCGCGTCCTCGTGTTCCTAGTGCAGAAGAGCAAAAAGCCGGAATCTACAACCAAACTTTTTTCGGTGGTTTAACGCACCAATATCAGTTCAACAAAAACTGGAAACATAACATTTCCTTATCTGGGATGGATACGGATTTCGAAAACCCTTTTATTACCAATTATGAACAAAGAAAGGAAGTAAGTGTAGCTGTCCGGACTTTTGTGAGCTACCAGAACGAAGTTAATACATCCTTAAAATACAATTGGAATTTTGGTTACGAGTATCAACATACCAATTCCGAGTTTAGGAATTACGACAATAACCAAGGCGAAATCGGCGATATTCAGGCAGCGGATTTAATTAAAAATGAGTCTCAATTTATATTTACCCGGTTAAAGTTAGAGCTGGGCGAAAAGTTAAGCACAGAACTTTCCACCAGTTTAAATTTCGCTAAATATGATTTTGAAGCTTTGCCCGAATCGCAAAATAACAACAGTTTTGGAACGGTAAAACTAAGTCCCCAGCTGATGCCTAGGCTAGCGCTTTCTTACTTACTTACCAAACAAAGTGTTTTGCGAGGCATTGTAAGCAGAGGTTATTCCACACCTACAAAAGATGAAATCAGAGCTTCGGATGCTACCATAAATCCAAATTTACAAGCAGAAGATGGCTGGAATTACGAATTGGGTTTAAGAACACGAACGCCGTTTGAGCGGATTTATTTAGATATTTCTGCGTTTTATTACCGATTGAACAATGCGATTGTTCGCAGAGTGGCGCAAAACGATCAGGATTTTTACGTTAACGCCGGCGGAACCAATCAAAAAGGGATAGAAATTGAACTCAACGCCAATTTGCTCAAAAATAATCCAAGCTTATTTAAACAAATTGATTTTGCTAGCGGCATCACATTAAACGATTTTAAGTTCAGAAACTATGTGATTGGTAATGATAATTTCAGCGGAAATTTACTGACTGGGATTCCAAAACTGAGTCTCTCTAATACGCTTAACTTCAATTTTGAAAGTGATTTTGCCCTGTTTATTCAACACCAGTACAACGGAAAAACATCTTTAAACGATGCAGAAACCGTATTTGCAAAAAGCTATTCATTATTGGATGCTAGGTTGAGCTGGCAAAAATCATTGAAAAACTCTCGTTTAACTTTCACTTTCGGCGCAAATAATATTTTAAACACCGATTACAGTTTAGGAAACGATTTGAACGCTTTTGGCGCAAGGTATTTTAACCCTGCTGCTAAAAGGAATTTTGTTTTTGGCTTGAGTTTTAAAATCTAACAAGAGCCCGATTAGTTAAAGCACAAGCCCGAGTGGACGCTTTTCACTTCCTTAACTCAGTTCATTGCGAGCGATAGCGTGGCAATCTGTAACCTACGAAGGATGAACTTTTTTTAATGCACAGGCGATAAATTTAGGCTTTTGCAAAAAAACTTAGAGATTGCCACAGCGCCATTACGCAATGCCCAAGCTTCGGCTTCGCAATGACACGGAAGAAATAATCAATCCTTCTTAACATTCTTCAGCACCAACAAATTCTGCGCATTCTCACTCAAGCCACTAATATTATTCTGATAAAGATTAACCGATTCATCATAAAATAAAACCACCACCGGCGCTTCATCCATCACCAACTGATCCATTTTTTGATAAAGTTTAAATCGTTCTTTATCATCCCTGTAAAGATTCATCTGTTCATACAAACGGTCGAATTCCTTATTGTTAAAACTGGTATAATTAGGGCCTATCGGGACATAATTTTTGGAGTAAAACATGGATAGATAAATCTCTGCATCGGCATAATCGGCAATCCAACTTCCCCTAAAAAAATTAACCTGACGTTTGGCTATCACTTCGCGTAAAGAAGCGCTTTGGTTCACTTCTATTTTAGCTTTAACACCAACATTGTTCAACTCGCCCTGTATAAACTCAATTAAATCTTTGTAGCTAGTAGTGGTATTCAGCGTAATTTCCGCCATTCCTTTTCCGTTAGGGAAACCCGCCTCTTTTAATAATTGTCTCGCTTTCTCGGGATTGTATCTATACCCCTTAACCGCCTCCGCATTAAATCCTGGCATTCCGGCTGGCACAAAACCCGAGTTTCCGGGAATACCTACGCTGTTTCTTAAATATTTGACCAAGCGTTCGCGGTTAATAGCGTAATTAATTGCCTGGCGAACCTTTTTGTGTTTCAAAGGCGAGTTTTTCACAATTGCGAGACTACTATCTACCAACATTCCCAAATATTCAGTGTTCAAGTACGGGCCTTTGCGCAGATGAAATTTACCTTCATACTTGGCAGTCATTTGTCCGCTTTTAGTTAAAATATCATCGCGATAGCTTCCATCAATGCTATTGAAATAATCCAATTGCTTCCGCAAAAACTCCATAAAAGCAGTCTGTTTATCCGGAATAAAAGTGGCTTTTACTGCGTCTAAATAAGGTAAAGCATTTCCAGCGCTGTCTTTCTCAAAGTAATTTTCATTTTTTAAAAGCACTAAAACTTCGCCTTCTTTCCAATATTTGAATTTAAAAGGCCCTGTTCCAATGGGATGTGTCCGAAATTCTTTTCCATAATGATCAGCGATTTCAAAAGGCAAAACCGAACAGTACTGTGCAGAAAGCATCGACAAAAAAGGAGGAAAGGCTTTTGTGAGTTGGATAATAAAAGTAGAATCATTTGGAGCTGTAAATGCCTCTTTTCCGCTGACTTTATCGTTAAAAATCCATGCACCAGAAGATGCTATTTTGGGATCGATAATCCGAGAAAAGGAATATTTAAAATCCGATGCCACTGCCCTCCTGCCCTTTCCGTTTTCAAACAACTCATCATCATGAAAAAAAACATCGTTTCTTAAATGAAAAGTATAGGTTTTACCATCGGCAGAAATTTCCCAACTTTTAGCAACGCAAGGTTTGATATTTAAACTGTCATCAATCTGCACCAAGCCGTTAAAAATTTGGTTAGTCATCCATAAAACGTTCTGATTTCGAGAAAAAGCAGGATCTAAGGAAGTTAAACCTTGGTCTAAATTTAAGTAAAAAACTTTTTTTCCATCCGGCTCATCCTGAGAGTTGCAAGCGAATAATCCCACAGCAAACAACAGCACCAAAAACAACCTAAACATAGGTTTATCGTCATTAAATCGCATAAGAAAGTTCAAATTTTTATCTTTGGCAAAATACTTAAAATGCATCAGAAAAGAATTATTTCCTTATTACCAGCCGCTACCGAGATTATTTGTGCTCTGGGTTTAGAAAATCAGTTGGTTGGCCGTTCGCATGAATGTGATTTTCCGCCAAGCGTTCAGTCCTTACCCATTTGTTCAGATGCGAAATTTGTTTCTGGTGCGAGCAGTACGGAAATAGATGCTCAGGTAAAGGAAATTTTAACTGATGCGTTGTCCATCTACAAAGTTGATAAAGAATTAATTCAGTCTTTAAAACCTGATGTATTGATTACCCAAAACCAGTGTGAGGTTTGTGCAGTGTCTGAAAAAGATGTAGAAAATGCTTTGAGCGATTTATTAACGAAAGAAACGCAACTGATTTCCCTATCGCCAAATACTTTAACTGATATTATACGTGAGATTAAAGAAACTGCCATAGCTTTAGATGTTGAGGAAAGGGGAAGCCAATTGATTGAGGATTTGCAAGAACGCATTGACATTGTTAAACATAAGCTTAAGTTTTTCCCAGATAAACCAAAAGTTGCTATGATTGAATGGCTTTCGCCACTGATGATTGCTGGTAACTGGATCCCCGAATTGGTAGAAATTGCTGGAGGAACACCGATTCTAGCAGAAAACGGAAAACATTCTCCTTTTGTAGATTGGCAACAGGTTTATGATGCAAACCCAGATGTAATTATTGTGGCCAACTGCGGTTTTACCATTGGCAGAAGTTTGCAAGAAATAGATTTACTGCTAAATCAACCGGGATGGCGAGATATTGCCGCAGTAAAAAATAACCGGGTTTATATTGCAGATGGTAACGCTTATTTTAACCGAAGCGGACCAAGAATTGTAGACACTATTGAGATTTTAGCAGAAATCATCACTCCAAAGTATTTGTCTTTTGGGTATGAGGGTGAAGGTTGGATTAGTTTTGAAAGTTAAACTAAGAATTACCATCTAGCTTTGTGACCTCCGCGTCCTCCGTGGTTAACCTTCGACTCCGCTCAGGCTGTCAACCCGCAACAAAAATCTCGGTTACCTCTGTGAAAAACTCCGCGTCCGTGGTTAATTGATCTAATTCAAATCCAAATTAAAAACCCTTCTAAAATCATCCAATGCAGGGTTTTTCTCTGACATGTGCTGATATTTATCTTTAGAAGTATAAAGTTTTTTCCCTTGTTTGATTTCCGTGATTACAGCATCTAAAGAAATCTGAAAGTTAAGCAACTTGGTTCTTAGATAATTTAGCAAATCCACTTTCTCAGAACTTAAGCCGTTCTCCTGAAGTTTACTTTCAATCTCTAACTCAATCCGGAAACCATCTTTTAAAATAGGTGTGTAACTATCCATAATAGATACCAGGTTCATTTTGTGTTGCGCTTTCATAAGGCCCGAGTATTCAA
>DASSWV010000464.1:0-2460 GCA_035704545.1 Pelobium sp. | reverse complement strand
TAAATGTAGGTTTCATTATGATTAGGTTTCAGTGGTGTTTGGTTTAAAACCCACCGATAAAAAATAACGCACAGTCCCTGAAAAAGGAGACTCCGCTTGGACGTAAGTTGAAAAAATTGCATGGTAACCTCATGAGTGATGCTTCGACTCCGCTCCAGCAAGACAAAGTAGGCTATAGAAAACACTGTAATTATCCACTCAACTCTGTGAACTCCGCGTTCTCCTATGTTTACAAAGTTATAAATTTGTAGATATAATTGATAAGAGAATGAGAGCACATTTGCGACTAAATAACTCAGGAAGTATATTGACACGGAGAAAAAGCCTCATTCTTTTTTATCTTTTCGAGTTTGAACAGAATGTAAGGAACTATAGAACAGAGTTAGTATCCAGAATATCCAGCCAGGAGAAAAGACGAAGGAAGATTCATCAATTATAATTAAAATTTGAAAGATGAAGAAAGTATTGAAACAAGTATTAGGAGTAGATGTAGCTCAAAAAGAACTAGTTGTTACCTTAGGAAGAACTTTGGAAGATTTTACAGTAGAACTTTATGCCTGTTGCGTTTTTAAGAATAGTGAGAAAGGGATAAGGGATCTGATAAGCTGGACAACAAAACGTACAGATTCAGATCTGGGAGTTAGATATGTAATGGAGGCAACAGGTGTTTATCACCAAAAATTAGCTTATTATTTAGATGAGAACAGTTTTGAAGTGAGCATAGTGCTTCCCAATAAGATAAGCAATTATATGCGTACACTTGATACTAAGACCATTACGGACAAGACCTGTTCAGAAGCAATAGCTCAGTTTGGTTTGGAAAGGAAGCTGGAAAATTGGCACAGTCCAAAAGAGTTTTATAAAAACTTACAACAGCTTACCAGAGAAAGAGATCAAATTGTACAAGAACGAACTATTGTGAAGAATCAGTTACACGCAGAACAATCAGAGGCATATCCGCATAAAAATAGTTTGAGCAGGATAAAAGCGAGAATAGTATTCTTAAACTCACAAGAGAAAGAAATCAAAACTGATATTGGAAAAATTGTAAAAAGTAACTCAGAACTGCAAGAACAGATCAAAAGACTTACCAGTATAAGCGGTATAGGAGAACTGACTGCCGTAATTGTACTTGCCGAGACCAATGGTTTTGAATTGATAAGAAACAAAAAACAGCTTACAAGCTATGCTGGATTAGATGTAAAGGAAAAACAATCAGGAACCTCTATAAACGGTAAGCCTAGAATATCAAAAAAAGGAAATATCAGCTTGAGAAAAGCAATGTATTTGCCCGCACTTACAGCAGTCAAATGGGATGAAAGATTTAGGGACATATACGCAAGAATAGTATCTAAACATGGTGTAAAAATGAAAGGATTAGTAGCGATACAGAGAAAATTATTAGAAATGATGTACACTGTATTTAAGAACAATACAGAATATGACAAAGAATATCTTGTGAAAAAGAATAGCGTACAAATGCAAATTGCATAGTACGCTATACAGGCTAGTTCTTGACTGCCTTAAGTAACAAAAGTAATGAAAATTAATATTTCATTTGGAAATCAACACAGAATCTCCTTGGTTAAAACTTATAAAATCTATTACCTTGCTAATGAGATATTTCGCTATTGCTCAACATGACGGATGAAGGAAAAACTCCGTGGTTAACAAAACCCTACATAACCCTCTCTACCTCAATTACCCGGTGATCATCATCCAAAACCTCAATTTTAATTTCTATAAAACTATCTGGCCATAAATCAGGGATTTTTTCGGGCCACTCTATAAAACAATAGTTTCCCGAATAAAAATAATCCTCGTAACCAAAATCCAACGCTTCGGTTTGGTTTTTTAACCTGTAAAAATCGAAGTGAAAAATACTTCCTTCAGTAAAACTATATTCATTAACTATTGAAAAAGTTGGACTCGATGTTTTATCCTTAGTCCCCAGTTTTGCGCAAAGGTTATTTATTAAAGTTGTTTTTCCAGCACCCATTTGTCCGTAAAACATAAATATCCTTTCATTACCTGCAAAATTCAAAATTTGTTGACTTACATGCTCTAATTCGTCAACACTGTTAACTTCAATTTTCATTGCTTTAAAGCTAGCTATTTGTTTTTATACGTTACAAAAGGAATAATAATTTCTTCCATAGAAATCCCTCCGTGTTGAAAGGTTTCATTAAAATAGTTAACAAACTGATTATAATTGTTTTGGTAAACAAAATAAGTGTCTTCTTTTGCAAAAATATAACTGGAGCTTACATGCAGTTTAGGCAACATGGCATCAGCCGGGTTTTTCACTAAAAATACTTCTTTTGGATTATAGTCTAAGTTTTTTCCCTGTTTGTAGCGAAGGTTCGAGTTTGTGTTTCTGTCGCCAATTACTTTACTAGGGCGTTTTACCCTAATGGTTCCATGATCGGTAGTAATTATCAAACGGCATTTCTTTTGAGA
>DASSWV010000358.1:0-5192 GCA_035704545.1 Pelobium sp. | reverse complement strand
AGAGAAAATTGGAAAAGAATTTGGCGTACCAACAGTTACAGATATTCACGAAAGTGGAGAAGCCGAAATGGCGGCTGCTTATGTTGATGTATTGCAAATACCAGCTTTTTTATGCCGACAAACAGATTTATTGATTGCAGCAGCAAAAACCGGTAAAGTGGTCAACGTAAAAAAAGGTCAGTTTTTATCTGCTGGTTCTATGAAGTATGCTGTGGATAAAATTACAGAAAACGGCAATCCAAATGTGCTATTAACAGATAGAGGAAACACTTTTGGCTATCAGGATTTGATTGTGGATTTCAGGGGAATTCCAGAAATGCGTTCTTTCAACGTTCCGGTGATTATGGACTGTACCCATTCTTTACAGCAACCTAACCAAGCGTCGGGCGTTACGGGTGGTAAACCCGCTTTAATTGAAACCATTGCCAAAGCCGCTATTGCAGTTGGTGCTGATGGTTTATTTATAGAAACTCATCCTGATTTAGCAAATGCAAAATCTGACGCAGCCAATATGTTGGAGTTGGATTTGTTAGAAGGTTTGTTGGAGAAGTTGGTAAGGGTTAGGCAGGCGGTGGTTTAGGTTTCTAGTCTACTCATCAAATATCTTAAATTGGCTCCAAAATCTAGTATTGTGGAGCCAATCTTATTTAGCAAGTAGCTATCGTCCATTCTCAACCAAAAGTCAAAATAGCAACCAGCTTTTAAAACATGATTTATTGCCGATACAAAACGTCTCAAACAGTTTCAAACGATACACAATTTTGATGTTACTTTTTCTTTGTAGAGGCGTTAATGCACAATACTGATTTTTTTAGAATAAACTGTATTTCCTGCCTTTATCGTGAAGATATAATTACCGGTTGGGTAATCCTTAGTAATCACTTGCTCACTTAACTTACCTAAAAAATTGTTTCGCTTATGCTGATAAACATTCTGGCCAAGAACATCTGTAATGGATATTTCAATATTTTCTCTTTTGATAAACTCAAAACTGTAATTCAATACTTCTACCGCCGGAACTGGGAATAATTTAAGACTAATTTCTTCTGGATCAGCAGGTTTTACACTTGAAAATACGTAGTTGAAATTAACAGATTTTGAAGAACACCCCGATGAGCTAATGGTTTCAACTTGGTACACTCCAGAAACTGCAGGGCTATAAGTTTGGGATGTTGCACCACTAATTGCAACATTATTTGAATACCATTGATATGCACTGGCCAAACTCGCCGTTAAAATATTTCCATTTTGTGTAATTATAGGCTTTGTTACGCCAACCGCAATTCTATTAAAGTTTGAGCATCCCAAAGATTTAAAAAGCATATTATAGAAATAATAATACGAAGATGCAATGATTCCGTTTTCTTCTGAGTAAGCGCCATTGAGTTTAACAAGATCATTTCCCAAGCTTAAAGGGATGTTATTAACGCCTTTATTGCTTCTGAAAATTGTTGCCCCGTTAAACTCGATACCAATATAATAAGTGCCTGCAGCCGGAAACTCTAAACCAATTTTAAACATTTTCCCTGGGTCGTTTAGGTCGTCGTCGATTAAATTGGATGATGATTCCACATCAGCAGTGGTTTTGGTGCGTTCAACACTAATCGTTTTAGAACTTAGCACAATGCCTTCACTGGTTTCAACCGTAAAAGTTAGTTCGCCGCTTTTGCTGATGTATAGCAAAGCACTATCTAAAACCATTGGAGCGGCTACCGCGATGATTGGTTTAGGGCCAAAGTTTCCCGAGTAATTTCCTCCCGAGTAAACTTTTTTATTCTTTGCACCAAAATAACTTCTAAAATCATTTAAGCCAACGAAAAATTGATCGGCAATTGGTTTTTCATCTGTGAAACTGTTGTTGCCAACTTGAAAAGGAATTGTTTCACTTGCCGAGCTATACCAAAACAAAGTACCATCTCCTTGGCCATTTAGTTGGTAATATCCTAGCGCATTATCACATGCAGAAACACTTAAATCAGTTGGGTTTTGCGGAGTTGAGGTACTGAAAGATTTGCTGCTCGCATCATTGTTAATAATTATATCTGTAATGTAAGCTGTTTTTGCGTTTAATACATAAGAACTGTTGACCTGTAAATCAAAAGGTGTAGAAAAGGTAAAGTTAGCCTCTTCATTTGGTGCTAACGAGTTTAAAAAGGTTTCTGTCACAGTTTTTAAAACGGTACTATTACTGGATAGCGTGAGTGTTATGGGGATGTTACTAAGGGCCGCACTTCCGAAGTTTTTAATTTTGACCGAGAAATTTTTGGTTGTGGCGACACATAAATTGTCTAATTGATCATTAATGGCAATAATACCAGCATCAGTTGTGGATTTAATAAATCGAATTTTATAGTCCTGAGTTTCGCCTTTTTCATAAGTTCCGCAGGGCAAAACATCGTTTGTGTTGCTAGTTTGGTTAAGCACAACTCTCAATAAGCTGAAATTTCCGGCTATTACACCTGAAGGAACTGTTATATTTCCATTGAATATTCTGTTGCCATTATAAACTGCTGATTTAGCGACAAGTTCATTTTGGTCTTCAAAGTCACCATCTCCGTTCCAATCGGCATAAACTGCGGCTATTTTAGCTTCATTTACACCACAAGTTCCAATATTTACACTGAACGGATATGTTTTTCCTTCTTCTAAATCTGTAGTTAAATTGGTAAAATCACTATATGTTCTGCAGCTGCTTGGTAAAGAGTTGTTGATGCTTCCGAATTGTACGTTCTCTATAATTGCACCATTACTATTGGTAGGAGTAGAGGCACAGTAAACTTTCCCGCCGACCCCAGATACTACAATAGAATATTTTTGAGGACCTTTAACCAATGTTCCCTTGTGAGATACTGTTAATGTGTATGTTTGTCCCGGTGTTGCGTTGGGGATGTAAACTTGCTCTACATTGTCCACAATGTTATCTGCATTTGTAGCGGCCGCAGCTGGATTAGTTGGATTTAATTTAAAAGGAAAGTAAGTTGTTGCGCCTTTGCTTAAACGTAAATCTAGGTCATTAATTAATTTCGGCGTTCGGCTATTGATTGTCCCATCTACTGTTGCAGTTCCTTCGGGATCGGTCCAGCAGATGGTTGCTTTTAATGGTCCAAAACCAGATGAAGTGATTTGCAAGCTATAAACTTCGCCCTGCGCTAATGTTCTTTCTGTTAAAATGCTTTTTGTAGCATTCAATTTAATAATGTTAGCGGCCTTTTCTACATTCAACAATCCCCAACCGTAAATGTAATCGGGACCTAAAGAAGTGCCTGCTTCATCAGTACTATTAATTACCAACCCTTTTAAAGTTGCCGAACGCATAAAGTTGCCCGCATTTAAAGTGGAGTAATATTCTTGTAAAAGCACTAAAGAACCGCTGGCGTTGGGTGCAGCCATTGATGTTCCGCTTAATGTTGCGTATGATCTGGTGTTGTCGCTACTTGTAGAGGTAACCGCAACTCCATCTGCAACTAAATCTGGCTTTATTCTTCCATCATCTGTTGGGCCCCAGCTACTAAAGCTTGAAATCTTAATATCCTCAATTTTGTTTGCACCGTAGGGCAATCCAGCAACTGCACCAACGGTTAAAATATTTTTAGCGTTTGCAGTTGTTGCGATGATATCATAGCCATCGTTTGAGCTGATGCCGGCAGGCCTATTACCTTTGCTCACAAATTTTGAACTGCTTGTGTTTTCGTATCCATAATATTCTTCGCCCACTGCGGGACCGTTTAGGTTACGACTGTTCCCTGCGGATACGACTGGTAAATAGTAAGGTGCATTGTAGCAGATGATATCCCAATCTCTAGCGCTATCATCATAAAAACCAAATTTATAATCTTCAGTACTACCTGGTACACCGTAATATTCCCACCTTGGTGGATTTGTATCGTAATTGTAATCCCAGCCCGCAATGTAGCCGTACGAATGGTTTGATATTAACATACCAGCTGTTGCGGCCTGCGTCATTTCCGAAGCATCGTTATTAAAATCCCAAGCGTATAATTTTTGTAAACCCCATGCCATGCCTCTGGCTACAGGGTAAATGCCTTTAGCTACCATAGTACCTGCTACGTGGGTAGAGTGCAAACTAATACTTGATGGGCTATCTTTCTGTTCTATCCGGTTTGTAGCAAATTCTTGATGATTAGTTAATATCCCGGCGCCATCCCAGATTCCAACTTTGCCAAATAAGCTGTTGCTAGAGCCATTAAGGTTAACACCTAAAGTGCCACCGTTGTATAAACTGTTAGTTCTGGTGGTGTTGGCCGCAGTGGAGTTATCTAGTGTTTTAAGGTACAACGGAAAACCCAAATCATCCACACCTTGTAAAGAGATTATGGTTCCACCTTTTTGAACCTTAAATATTGGCCAGTTGTTTTTTTTTGCCAACAAAAAAGCTTTATCTCTGTTCTGCGCTCGTTTAGCAGAAAAATCAACAGTAAGTTGTTTTAAGTTTTCGTTTTGTTTTTTAGTGACTAATGTTTGGGGTATTTGTGCCAAAACCGCCTGACTAAAAAAAGCCACAATTAAAAAAAGTTTTATTTTTTTAAGCATGTTGGTTTATAGGCTACAATTATTGCTTTTAATTTGCGATTCAATTTACAAAAAATGGTGTCTAATTTATCTTAAATACGCAATTAATGCTTGTTTTGGTTTTAAAAACCTTCTCTTTCTTTTATCCAGGCAAATAAATCGTCTATTGGTTTTTCTAATACTTTGCCAAAATTAATTTCGTATTTATCTGTTACCTCTTTTAAAATTTCTTGAAAGTGAAAGGCTATTGAACCCACAAAATGAACTTTATAATCTTTGTAGTTTGGATAAATTAAGATATGGGTTTGCACAAATTTATCAAAGCCAGTATAAAGTAATTTTTTAATGTAAGGATGATCATAACAGATGCTCATAAATTCTGCGAAAGAGGCCAAAAAATAGTTTGGCATTGCTTTATGATATAGGTTTTTGATAACAGCTTCTTTATTTAGCCGATATTCTTTGTTAAATGCTTCGAGGATTTCCTTTGGTGCTCTTTCATATAAAAAATCAGTAATCAGTATTTTTCCAAAATAGGTGCCTGAAGCTTCCTGACCCAAAACATAACCTAAACCTAAGTTGCTTGGGAAGTCTTCTTGACCGTTGTAAAAGGAAATATTGGATTCGGTGCCTAAGGTTGCGCATAAACCTGCGGTGTTTTT
>DASSWV010000343.1:0-2864 GCA_035704545.1 Pelobium sp. | reverse complement strand
TTGGAATGGGTATGTAATGAGATTTTCTATTACCTCCGAGTTCTCTTGTTTTTATCCATCCCTCTGCAGGGGCTTCGTTTATTGCTCTTTTCCAGTCTTCTTTTGATTTGAAACTGAACTCTTCTTTTGACCTATTATCGCTCATTTTTTGAAATGTGGTTTTGTTATTAATATTTGCTCATTAGCCAGCAAAAGTGCAAAAGTTTCCTTGTCTGTTGTATCTTTAAATATATAATTTTCATTTTCGATTTCTCCTTTTGAATTTATGCACCAATACGGAACTCCTGTTTTAGTTTGCCAGATCTTTCCACCGCCTTCCTTGTATCCTTTAAACTCTAAAAAATCAGACTTTTTAGCAACTACTAAATCAAAAGAATGTTTTATTTTTTTTCGTTTATCTTTCTTTTTCTTTTTTGACATCTTCGAAATATTTAATAATTTTAGCAACCTTTTTTCGGCTATAACCGTGAAATCTGTTGTAACCGTTGCAACAATTAACACAACCAGAAAAGGTTAAATGTCTGGCGAAAGGGGTTAACAAAACCTTTCCGTCTGCCGTTAAAAAAGCACAATTCCAAACCTTCCCGTCTTTTATAGGTAATTTCAGGAAAACATCTTCTCTGTTATGCTTTTTAGGATATTTCATTTAGGATGCGAAAACTTATTATCCCTGAAGCACTTTTCGCTGTAAACGTTAACACGTATTGCACCAGTATCCTGGTTTACATATTGATGAATCATAACCCCTAAATCATTAGGGGCTGGATCATTTTTAAGTTTAAAAATTCTTTTCATTATCTTTTTGATTGAATGTATTCTCTCGCTTCTTTTAAAGATTTGAATATTCCGTGAGGTTCGTCATCGAGGCTAACATAAAAAGTATTATCTCTTAATAAATCAATGTACCAGGTCGAATAATCGAATCCTTGGTACGTTGCTAAGGTTTCAATCGCCTGTTCTTCGTGGTTAAAATTTTTAGGTACTTTTTTCATGATTTGGGTTTTTTTGTTGTTCTACCCTACGAAAGTAATCTATTTATTTAAACCAGCAAAACTTTTCGCAACAAAATTAATATCTGATTCCATAACTATCCGCAATAAAAAAGAAAGTGCTTAGGGATAATTTATTCATATTTCTACAATTATCAAACTTTTTGTCGCATTTTTGCACGTTGTATCCGTGATTATAAGAGCTTATTCTATGGAAATAAGACCTTCCTATTTCTCCGAATTCGTTATACAAAGAACCAGCTAATTTAACCCAATCTGAATAATCAGAAGTTATATCGATAGCGTTTGATTCTATAAGCTGGACAACCGCCTCTACTTTATTAAGGTTGGTTTTTGAAAAACCCTCTTTATATTTAATTTTTTTCTTTTTTGGTTTTTTAGGCAGTTCCAGTGTTTTTGCTTTTTTGTTATAATAACATTCTGGATCATAACTAAAGAAACGAAGACGGGTGTAATCTTTGCAACTTTCATCGATGAAAACTCCGTGTTTGCCAAGCATTTCTTTTAAATATTCAAAATACTTTATAAGCGGTTTCTTGGGGTTTATTTTAATAATGGCATAAATACCGTCCTCTCCAACGGAAAAACCGCAGAAATAAGTGCTTGGGTGACGAGATATCAAATCCTTGACCCTTTGCATATCAATAGCAGTATTAGATGGTCGATTGACAGCTTTTGCTTCCCGATCTACATCAATAACGATGAAACCGTTTTTCTTTTTTATATTATCGAGGTTTCTAACTTTTTTAAAAGTCGCAGAGGGTGTTATGCAGGGGAGTTTGGCTTTATCCCTTTTGTCTTTGGTTTTCCTATATTTAAGCACCTTATCTCGCAACGAATCGGGAGGAGAAATAGTATCTCTAAGCCAGTCGTCGAGGAATACGTCTTTAGGCTTTGTATCCCTAACGTTTTTGAAATAAGATGCTTTTATTTTCTTCATTGTTAACTAAGAACAACTGGAGCAATTAGACCCCTGGCTTTTTTCGATTTTATACAAAAACAGTTTTGACTATTTATGCTGTATTTCGCTTTTTCATCAAATACACTCAAAATTTCAATAAAAAACTTTGAATTAAAACCAACAACCTGGTCTTTTCCTTTAAATTTAATGTTAATTTGCTCTTGAACTTCGGAGCTTGAGTTTGAATTACTACAAACCATATCAAGACACGATTTAGAAAGACTCATCTGAATCGTTTGAGATTTTTCCCTCATTGATAATGTGGAAACCCTTTTAATTGATGTTATGAACTGCGATGCATCCAATTCAATGTCCACCGAATCATCTATGCTATCAATTATTTTATCAAACATAAGAATCGGAAAATCTCCAGCCTGTTGAGTTACGGTAACTTCTTTTTTCCCAAATTTGAAGAAAATAGCCGTTTTATTGTATTTCAACACAATATCATCATCCTCGTCCTCGATTAACGAGTGCATAGCGGAAGAAGCCTGTCCGCTTATTAATAAAACCGCTTTATCCCCTCCTCCTTTTATGGTTTCTTGAAATAGAGATATTTTGTTTGTGGATCGTAACGTCGTTTTCTTTCCTATTTCGATTGAAAGGTTTGACATGGGTTCTAAATTATCGTTTAACACAAACTTATTCGCAATTTTTAAAACCCTTTTAAGGTGCTTTGAATTTGTGGATGATTTCAAGTCCAGGCTTTTTTCTTGAGATGTCGGGAAAGCGTTATGATCCTCTAATGGAATTTTAAAATCTCCGTGTTTATGAATAATAATCATATTCTTTCCGTCAACCTTAATTAAAGGAGTTTCGTTTTTTATGGTTTTTAGTGCATTAATTAGCATTTGGTAATCAACACAAAAAGCGAAATCATCTTTTGAATCTGC
>DASSWV010000016.1:0-2205 GCA_035704545.1 Pelobium sp. | reverse complement strand
TGAGAAATTCAGAGAAATCAATAAAATTAAAAATGAAGAGCTTTTCAGGATTCCGAAAGGCCGACAAATTAAATATTTTGCATAAAAAAAGCCTTCCGCAGAAGGCTTTAGCTAGTTAACATTGGTTGTTGTTTTTGTTTGAATTTTTTCAGACTACTAATATAAGAAAATGAAAATTAAAATCAACGGTACATATATAAAATTTTTTGATGAGGTTGCGGTTACTTTTAATCTGGGCAGCGTTGCTTCTGTATTTTCATTTGTAGGTCGATTTAATCCGGATAATCCTTTACATATAAAAGTATTTAAACCGCTCAGCTTTTCTAAAGTTGAAATTTTCAGCAATGATGATGAGCTTTTGCTTACAGGCACCATGATCAATCATGATTTTAATTCTGATGCACGGCCGCAATTGTGGGTTTTATCCGGTTATTCTTTGCCGGGTATTTTAGAAGATGTAAATATACCTTACGATCAGTACCCATTGGAAAGTCTTAAAAGGAATTTAAAGGACATTACAGAAAAACTGATAAGCACATTTGGGATTAACTTGGTAGTTGATGGTTCGGTATCTCAGGAGGTAAGAATACCATTTGATAAATCTGTAGCGGATCCTTCAGAGAGCATTAAAGAATATCTTTCAAAAATTGCGGGCCAGCGGAATATTGTAATGAGCCATAATGAAAAGGGGGACCTTTTATATTTCCGCCCGGATACCAAAGCATTGCCAAAGATGAGGTTTAATGTAGAGAACACTTTATCTATGGCATTCAGCGTAAAAGGACAAGCTCTTCATAGTGATGTTACCGTATTACGTCAACCCTCAGATGAGAACTCTAATATATCTCCAGTGGACACGGTAAAAAATGTAATGGTCAATCAATTTAGGCCAGCTGTAAAAGTTTTGAGTTCCGGAACGGATACAGCCACAAAGAAAGCAGCAGATAATGAATTGGCAGCGGAGTTACAGAATATTACCTTAAAAATTGAAATAAACAAACTTCTTAAATTAAAGCCAGGTAATATTGTTGAGGTTAAAAATGAAGAAATTTTCTTATTTGAGTATACCAGATTTATGATAAGTTCTATTGCGTTAAATGAGAAAACCAGCTCAGAAAGCAGTTCTTTGTCTCTAGTGCTTCCTGAAAGCTTTACCGGGGAAACTCCTAAAAATATATTTTCATGATCAGTACAGCAAAGGTAAAACAGTGGAGCATTGAGAATGGCAAACGTATTTTAAAACTCCTGCAGTTTGGAGCAAAAACAGCTAAAGTGGCGGCTCCTTTTGGGGATGATTCCAACCCCGTAAAAGACATGACAGCTATCTTTGCGGAAACTTCTGAAAAAGGAGAGGCTGTTGTTATAGGTTACATTAACACTGATATGGTTGCTAAAGTCGGTGAAAAGCGAATTTTCAGTTTAAAGGAAAACG
Organism: Pelobium sp.; assembly: GCA_035704545.1. Classification (GTDB taxonomy): domain Bacteria; phylum Bacteroidota; class Bacteroidia; order Sphingobacteriales; family Sphingobacteriaceae; genus Pseudopedobacter. The sequence continues at coordinate 773 of DASSWV010000016.1, read as the reverse complement.
GCACCCCCTCTACATTCATCTGGCTAAAGAATGATGCAACTATGGAGATTGGCGGGAGTGCTGATCATGCTGTCCGCTTCACTCCTTTGAGTGCCGGTATAACCGCTAAAGATACTCAGATAAACGCCAACCTTGCACTTATTGCGGCTGCCATTACCACCTTGGGAGGTTCCTATACCCCTACTCCCGTTTCTACGAATATTGAGGGAGCTAAAATACAAGAGATCAAAACATTGTAATAAGTTATTAACTTATTTTAATAGTTTTAAATTACTGGTTAACAGTTTTTTAAGATTAAAAAAAATTATTCATAGTTCCGCTAATTTTGAGTTATGGAATGCACCCCTTCTCAATACATCGAAAGCAAAACGACTCTATTGGAGCGTATTAATGCTATTGATGCTCTTATTGATGCTATGATTCTGCGAATGGCAGACGTTGTAGCAGGTTTGAATGTTTCAGTGGAAGAGTATCAGATGGATGATGGGCAGATGAAAGTCCGCACCAGATATAGAACGCCTAAAGACGTACAGGCGGGAGTGCAATCCTTGGAAACGATGAAGCAATTGTACCAGAACCGGCTGAACGGCCGTGTAACTGTTTTGCGGGATTCAAGATCATTTAGGTAATATGGGAATTCTTTCTTTTTTCTTTGGATCAAAACCTAAACAGTCCGCTTACTACCATGGGGACTATAGCAATATGACCCCTGTAAGAACGGTAAGTTTTGACGGAGAAAAAACCACAAATGAATTAGGGACCGTGCTTAACGT
>DASSWV010000587.1:0-7048 GCA_035704545.1 Pelobium sp. | reverse complement strand
CCGGATTTGCATCAATGAAGTTGTAATTACTAGTATTTTGTGTTGTTCCGTTACCAAAAACAGATCCTATAGCAGTAAATTGCTTCCCATCCATAGAACGTAGAAGAGTAAATTGCTTGTTGTTTTGTTCTGATGCTGTTACCCAGTTTAACACCACGCCACTAGTTTGGTTTTTTGCAGTAAATGAAACTAAGCTCACTGGCAAAGTAGTGGCTCCGGTTCCTTCTGTCATATCCAAAGTACCGAAATTTGCACCTTCTTCGTCAGCTGTTGGCACTAAAGTTACGTATGATGCAGCTCTTGGGGTATCCCATGTTTGAGTAGTTTCATTGTATTTACCGCCCAACATTAAAAAATTAGCTTGATCCGTTGGAAGACTAAAAGGTGTATATTGCTGATAAACAAATCCGTAAGTATTTGTACCCATGCCAAAAAATGGTTGCGCATCAGCACCGTTTGTTTGACTATAACGATCGTTATTTGGCACTCTGTATCCTTTTGCTGGGATAGATCCGTTTTCAGGAACATATACCGTACCTATAGAACCTGAGCTAGCAGGATTTGCGCTGGTGATAAAAATGGCATCAAGGGGCACACTAGCTTCAGTAACCGAAGTTCCCGCAAACACAGCAACGCCACTCGGGTTTCCACTATTTGCAATAAGCGCAGTTGTAGATGCTCCAAACCCATCTCCCGCATCAGTTCCTGACACGCCACTGTAAGCAATTGTACGTATCCAGTTAGACGCACTGATGTCTAAAGTTGGGTAAGCGGTAGTTACACCGCTATTCGTTTCATATGTAAACCCTCCCAGTCTTTTTTCTGGTCCCCCAACATAAAAATAGGAGCCTTTGGTAACTGTACCGCTGGTCAAATTGAATTTAAATGTTCTGTTTCCACCTGAGGCCCATCCATTATCCACAGAGGGAGTGGTGCCACCCGGTTGCCTACAAACAACTACTGAATAATTTGTGGTAGAAAAATCGATATTTTCAGTTGCCATAAACTGCACATATTCATACCCACCTTTGTATATATAAATATTGCCTTCAGAATCTTTAGCGGGCTCTGTAGTTGAAGGAGCTGTATAAGTTGAACCTTGAGCTGGCGCATCTGGCCCTTTAGGATCATACATTACGCCTGTAATGATAATTTGTGCTTCTAATTGGCAAATGCCTAGTAGCATGAACGGGATAAGTAATAGTTTTTTCATTGTTTTTATTTTTATTAGTTAATTTATAGTATTGAAATTTTTAAGTTTTACTAATCCCAGACATCTGTTATAGCCTAATATATTTCAAACGAACATCACGTAAATTACCGGGTGAAATAAGTCAACAAATAAAAACAATTTTATCTTTCTTATCGTATTTATTTATTAACTTATTATTATCTTTTTGATAAATATATTGTTTTTTCTTACAAAAGAAATGAATTGAAATTTTTTATTTTAAAAACGACATTTTTAGAAATACAATAATTTTTGTTTAAACGGCTTTTTATATGCTTTATACATTCATTTAGCCTCTTTTTCAATTAAATATTTCGAATCGCCATTTTTACATAAAAACCTTCATATTCTTTCATTTAGTAATTTTAGCTTTTTATTTACACATAAAAGCATATAAATAGGGAAATCAATAAACCCGGATTACGCAACAGGTATCAAAGTGAAACAAGATTATACAAAAAGGTATGAGACACGGAGTTTCTAATTGAAAGAATTTTATTTTATTCTATTCTAATGTTAGAAAAACGAGTATAGAAATAGATTTGCTGTAGAATTTTGTTGTAGCAAATTTCTATTGCATAAGCTGAGTTAAACGGTTATTGAATATAAATTAGAGGCAAGAACAAACGGAGTCAAGAAACCTTCGCTGTTCAAGGCTCAGCAATTTTGTAGGCAATAACAAGCCCTTTATCACCATTCAGAGTGGATAGACACAAACAATAAAAGTGGGAGATTTTATCTCGTTAACGGCAGAAACTTTTAATATTAAATAAAAAGCGTTAACGATTGTAGTGACATCCTTTTTGCGTTTTTCAGCGAAAAGACATAGCGGAAAGCGTGTTTAAACGCCCTAAATCACAACCTAAACAGTAAAACTAGACTGATAATTACCTTTTGTAATAAATTAATTGGGATATACTTAATCGGTTCCGCCTTTCCGTTTAAAACCCCGCTTTAGCAAGACCATAAACAACCGTCCATCATTAATCAGGTAAAATCAAAATTTATTTTACCCAATTAATGGCAAGTATTTCCTCCTGTTTTCGACCATTATCCAAATTAAAATAGCCCATAAAACAATCACTAATGGCAAACCGCTACTATTTTGTACAATATTAGTAAAGGTTATACCAACTAATACTGGTAAAATGATTAACGCACCTAATGCTCGGGTTTTTGGAATTATTATCAGTATTCCGCCCACAATTTCAGCGGCACCAACAAGAGGCATAAGCCAGCCAATCTCCATAAACGCCGCCATTGCTTTGAGCATTTTATCTGGTAAGTTTTCTGGTATGGGCATATAGTTTAAAAACTTGTTTAATCCTCCATTGATAAACAATAGCCCAAATAAAAGGGCGAGTACAAATAAGATTTTTGTCTTGACTGAATTTTTCATGTTCTGTTATTTATTTTTTTGATGTTAATTTTTAAAATTTAGTATAAACGACTATTGTGCAGCTTTGCAAGCAGTCTTATCGTATTAGTAGCCATTAATCAAAGCTGATTGCGGTACTGGATTCTAAGGTTAATTTATACTTTCAAAGGTATCCGCAAGTACCTCAGCAACAAAACCCAAATTATTAACCATTTCAACAATTTGAATTACCTCAATAGTTTCCAAATCTGATTTTATCCTAAGAATATTATCGCAGTCCTCCAAATCAAAGTTCATCTCATAAACAGGGAATTGTTTACCAAGATGATCTAAAAGAAAATCTGCTTCTTTATAATCCTTAACATTTGTACTAAATACCTCAACCATGTTTATGAAATTAAAGATTGAACCTTCCGATTGTTATTTCGGCAAATCGTAATTAACCATCCAATTGACACCAAATTGATCTGTCAACATCCCAAAATAAGCACCCCAAAAAGTGTTCTCTAAAGGCATCGTGACTTTTCCGCCGGCAGAAAGTGCAGCAAATAATTTATCTGCCTCCGCTATAGCGTTTACACCCAATGAAATTGAAAAGTTATTACCCACGGTTAAATTTGGGCCCATCCCGGGTAATGTATCGCTTCCCATCAGAACTGTTTCTGCACCTATGATTAGGCTCACATGCATCAACCTGTTTTTCAGTTCTTCAGAAAGTGGCGGATATTCTTCTTGTGGAGGCATTTCACTGAAGCGGGTTAAGTCTTTAAATTCCCCGCCCAAAGCAGATTTATAAAAATCAAATGCGGCTTCGCAGTTGCCATCAAATGTCAAATAAGTATGCACAGTTGCCATAACTTTAATTATTAAATATCTAAAAATAAATTCGATTTTTTATTGCTCAATAATTCAGACTTTCATCAATATCATAAGTCATTCCTTTTAAACCTAGAAGTTTGCGCATGAGCCCTATTTGCCCCAACAGGTAATCTTCCCTACCAATGCACATACCAATCATGTTCAGCACATTTTCCTCCACAAAAGGAACGTTCATCCCAAATGAAAAAACGCGGTCCAGTTCCTCATCGGTTGCCGTCAGTAATATTTGATAAACTTTTGGCGATATAGCTTCAAAATTTCTCTTTAACACTTCCAATGTGGGGTAGTTAAGGTTTTCGTCCAACGCCCTGCCCTCTTTAAACAGATCTTCATAGGGGTCTTTATCTGTTATTCCCAATAAGTTACCAATCCAGTAACGGCAACTCACAAAATTACCCGTCATCCATACAACGTGATTGCTGTTATTGTCAATTCGTTTCAACCCTTTTTCTTCTGTAATTCCTTCTAAAGCATTTTGAAAACATTGGGAATGCATTCGATAGGCTGGGATTATGATTTCCAGTTTTTTTGATGTGGCTTTGTCCATGATATAATGTGGCTTAATTAAGTTCTGCAAGTTCTTTGATGAGGATAAGGGCTTTGGGAAAAACTTCGTTAAAATAACTTTCCATATCTTGCGTAACGTCCATAATTACTTGAAGTTCTGTGCAGTTATCTGTCTCTTTTTTCAGGTAATAAATTTCCCTTGCACCTTGCCAAGTAGAATCGGTTTCCTTTCCATCCTGTATCTCCTTTTGGTGGGAAAAAACCATTTGTTCCCTGTCAATCAGTTTTTCAATATACGAGCTCAATCCTCTACCATCATCTCCTAGAAACTTAATGATATTACCTTGCTTCAGTTCGCCTATATAGTGGCTTCCTTGGCAGAATACGCTGGTCCATTGCTGATAAGCTTTTGGATCCCATAGGACTTCCCATACCTTCCCTCTATCCGAATTGATAGATATGGAAAATGATATCGTTCTTTTATTTTTCATTTCAGGTTTTTGATTTATCAAAATTAGAAACAGAAAACATAAACCCACTTTACATAAGTCAAGAAATATCAGGACGAAACCAGTTCTTTACGAATGCGACTGAGTGAGGTATCGGCAATGCCCAAATAGGATGCTATTTGCTTTAAAGGTGCTTGTTGAACAATTTGTGGCCTATGTTTCATCAAATGCAGGTAACGAGAGGAGGCAGATTGTGTGATCATTTCTATGGAACGCTGTTGTATTTGAAAGAGCTGGGCAGACATCCACTCGCGGCCCCATTCCCTAACGGATTCCATGCTGTGGTACAAGTGCTGAAAATCATTGAAATCAATTTTCCAAATTACAGCACCGGTAAGGGCTTGGATGTTTTGCACTGATGGGATTCGCTGAAATAAAGACGATACTTCGTTTACTATTTCATTTTCGCATATAAATTGCGTGGTAATCTCCTTGCCTTCAAAATCATGTACATAAAAACGTATTAGGCCTTTTTCTACAAGATAGTAAGCATTTGCAGTTTTACCTTGCTCTAACAAAAAATCATTCTTTTGTAAGATGACCTTTTGATGTAGTGAGAAAATTTTTTGAAGATCAGTTGCGCTAAAAAGCGGATGAGCGTATAAGGTTTGAAAAACAACAGGTAACATAGATTTATTTGTAATAAAAGTACAAATTGTTACTTTAAAATAAAAGAGCAGTTAATTTTTATGGATGTTTTTTGTGCGTAGGGATAATCCTGCTCATTATGAAAGTGCATATTTTTGGTTGGAAAGTTAAACCGTTATTCTCTTTTGTTGATTAGAGGTTTATTTTTCACATGACAGGTAGATTATGAAAAAATTATAAAATTTCCCCGTCGGGTATATTAGCTTCCGTTTTGATTTACTCAGTAAACTCTGTTGGCGTTACCTTAAATTGTTGATGAAAACATTTTGAAAAGTAGGAATGTGAACTAAAACCAACCATATAACCAATCTCGGATATATTATATTCTTTCGTTAACAACAACCTAGCTGCGTTCTTCAGTCTAATTACTCGTATAAATTCATTAGGTACATAGCCTGTCATTGCTTTTATTTTCTTATAAAGACTAGATCTGCTTAAACCTATCTCTCTACCCAACTCTTCCACAGAAAGCTGGGGATCCGCAATTCGCTCTTCTATAGAGGCTATGAACTTGCTCCCGCTCAAATTTATGTTGTTAGCTTTTACTTACCAATCATTTTGGTAAGCTATTTTAGACTTTAACATCCGTTTTCTTAGCTTTTGGCTACCCACTTTGCTTTTAGCCTTTAATAATTCTTACCTTTGTATGGCAAATTGCTCTATCGCTGCTTTGGCTTTAATGCTGGAGCGGAGGAAAGTCCGGGCAACAAAGGGTATCCTGCTTCCTAACGGGAAGGCGTTTTGTAATAGAACGACAGAAAGTGCTACAGAAAATAAACCGCTCCGCTTTCGGGCAGAGTAAGGGTGAAAACGTGAGGTAAGAGCTCACGACTTTGTATGGCGACATGCATCGTGGTAAACCTCAGGAGTTGAAAGATCAAATAAATCCTGACCGCCGGAGCAACCCGTTCCGCTGTGTTAATTCACTATCAGGAAGGGTAGATCGTTAGACTGTAATAGCGATATTATGGCAAGATAAATGATAGAGACATCCCGAATTGTTTTGGGATGACAGAACCCGGCTTACAAATTTGCATTATTACAAGCATTTGAAAGTCCTGCAACAATTGCAGGACTTTTTTGTTCTGCAAAATCCGAACGATTGTCCAAAATTATATACACTTTTAACAAAAATTAATTTATATGGCTAAAGTATTAATCATTGATGATGAAAGAGCAATCAGAAACACCTTAAGAGAAATATTAGAATACGAAGACTACAAAGTTGATGATATTGACAATGGTGCTGATGGCTTAGAAATGATTAAAAACATAGGTTACGATTTAGTTTTATGTGATATAAAAATGAATCGTATGGACGGAATGGAAGTACTCACCAGTGCGCATGCCTCCCATCCAGATCTTCCATTTATCATGATATCCGGTCACGGAACAGTAGAAACCGCTGTTGAGGCCTCTAAAAAAGGTGCATTTGACTTTATATCGAAACCACCAGATTTAAACAGACTTTTAATTACCGTAAGAAACGCCCTTGACCGTGGCAGTTTAGTTACTGAAGCCAAAGTACTTAAGCAAAAGGTTGCCAAGTCAAAAACCCGCCAGATATTAGGTGAGTCTCCTGCCATAGCGAAAGTTAAGGAAACCATTGAGCGAGTTGCCCCTACTGACGCTAGAGTGCTAGTGACCGGCGCCAATGGAAGCGGTAAAGAACTGGTTGCCCGTTGGTTGCATGAAAAATCAAGCAGAGCAAATTCGCCGCTGATTGAAGTGAACTGTGCGGCAATCCCTTCAGAGTTGATTGAGTCTGAATTGTTTGGACACGAAAAAGGCTCTTTTACGTCTGCAATTAAACAACGCATCGGAAAATTTGAACAAGCGAATGGCGGAACAATTTTTTTGGATGAGATTGGAGACATGAGCGCATCGGCACAAGCA
>DASSWV010000564.1:0-8764 GCA_035704545.1 Pelobium sp. | reverse complement strand
TTGATGTTTTCCAAGATAACGGATACACTAAAGAAGAAATGAAAATGATTTTGGAAACAAAGAAAATCATGGGCGATGAAAATATTGCGGTTACAGCAACCACAGTACGTATTCCAGTAATGGGTGGCCATTCAGAATCTTTAAATATTGAGTTTGAAAACGATTTTGACTTAGCTAAAGTTCGCGAACTTTTGGCAGCAACCAGCGGTGTTATTGTAGTTGACGACCCGGCAAATGCAAAATACCCAATGCCAAAAGATGCACATGAAAAAGACGAAGTTTTTGTGGGCCGTATCCGCAGAGACGAGTCGCAAGCAAACACATTAAATATGTGGTGTGTTGCCGATAACTTAAGAAAAGGTGCCGCTACAAATGCAGTGCAAATTGCGGAGTACCTTTTGAGCAAAAATTTAATAGGGTAAATATTATTGGGGGTTTCCCCGAAGAAAAATCGGGGTCGGGCTTTCCATTACAATCTTTTTTGCTTACTCTTCGACTCTGCTCAGAGTGACAAAAAAGGATTTTCATTGCAATCCCTAACCGCAAAAGTATATTAACCTATCTATCCGGAGAGTTAAGCGAAGCGTCTCTTCGGATTAAGCCATATAGGGGAGTTTCCAAACTCCCTAATAAAAACTAAATTAGCTAAACAAAACGCTAAAATGTCAGATAGAGGCTACACCATCAAAAACCAACATGCCATTCATTTCATAACTTTTGCTGTTGTGCAATGGATTGATGTATTTTCCAGAAAAGATTATGCTGATATTTTAATTGAAAGCTTAAAATACTGTCAAGCAAATAAGGGTTTAAAAATTCATGGCTGGTGTATCATGTCAAACCATGTCCATTGAATGATTTCTTCTCAAGCTCCCAATAAATTATCAGATATTTTACGAGACTTAAAAAAATTTACGTCTAATAATATCATGAAGGCAATTTCAGAAAATCCACATGAAAGCAGAAAAAATTGGATGATGTGGATTTTCAAGAGAGCTGGAGAAAAAAACAATAAAAATAAAAACTTACAATTTTGGCAACAAGATAATCATCCAATAGAATGTGATACCAATGAAATAATTGAAACAAGATTGAATTATATTCATGAAAATCCAGTAAGATCCGGAATGGTATGGCAAGCACATGATTATGTTTATTCTTCGGCAATTGACTATTGTACGGATAGTAAGGGCTTGTTGGTGATTGATTTTATTTAGAGTCTGGAGACTCTTTTTTATTTGTTAATCCGAAGAGACGCTACGCTTAACTCTCCGGACAGTGTGGGAGACCCTTCGTTTTAAGTCAACATCAATTCCAATTCCTCTTTTTTTAACTAAATTTGAGCTTTAAGAAAATCTATGTTTCAACAATTCCGTAAGCTTTTACTTCCTTTCTCTTTGCTTTACGGTATGGTAATTTTTTTTAGAAACAAATTTTACGATTGGGGCATATTTAAAAGTCAGCGTTTTAAAACTCCCATCATCTCCGTGGGAAACCTGGAAGTTGGTGGTTCTGGCAAAACACCAATGGTTGAGTATTTAATTAGGCTGTTAAAAAACGAGTTCAAACTCGCCACTTTAAGCCGAGGCTACGGACGTAAAACAAAAGGTTTTAGATGGGTAAAACCTAGCGAAGATGCAACACTTACAGGTGATGAACCCTTACAAATCAGTCAGAAATTCCCCGAGATTAGCGTAGCAATCTGCGAAAACCGTACATTCGGGATCAAACAAATAGAAAAAGAGCATCAGCTTATTTTAATGGATGATGCTTACCAACACCGAGCCGTAAAACCAGGCTTAAGTATTTTACTTTTCGATTACCATCAAATCAAAAAAACCAGATTTTTATTACCAGCGGGGAATTATCGTGAAAGTTTTAGCGGAAGAAAACGAGCTAACGTAATTATCGTCACAAAATGTCCTGCTACTTTAAATCGCTCTCAAGAAAAAGAATTGGAGAAAATAATCTCGCCATACCCATATCAAACCTTATTTTTAAGTACCATTAAGTACGCTAATGAATTAAAGACCATATTTAAAGAAAGCCAGATCTCAGCACAAAACATTAAAGAAACCTGGACGGTATTGTTACTAACTGGCATTGCCAAACCTACTCCTTTGTTAAACGAAGCAAAAAAGTACACCCAAAACATCCTTCATCACTCCTACCCAGATCATCATCAGTTTAGCCAAAAAAATATGCTTAAACTTGTAGCAGATTTTGACGCCATCAAATCCGAAAATAAAATAATTATTACCACAGAAAAAGACGCAGTACGTTTAAAAACAGATAAATTTGCAGCACTTATCAATCAACTGCCCATTTATCAATGGCGTATTAAGGTTGATTTTTTAAACAACACCGAAACAGTGTTCAATACCATAATAAAAAAATATGCTCAATCTAATTAGAGAGTCCGTAGAATACATTAAACAAAGAATTGGGGATTTTAAACCCGAAGTAGGAATAATATTAGGAACAGGTTTGGGAGGCTTAGTCTCTGAAATGGAAGTTGAACATCAATTGATGTACTCCAATATCCCAAACTTCCCTATTTCAACACTTGAGTTTCATTCCGGAAAATTAATTTTCGGAACATTGGCCGGCAAAAAAGTGGTCGCCATGCAAGGGCGACTCCATTTTTATGAAGGTTATAGCATGAAACAAATCACTTTTCCGGTAAGAGTGATGAAAATGTTAGGCATTGCAAATTTGTTTGTTTCAAATGCTAGTGGGGCATTAAATCCAGGTTATAGAAAAGGGGAATTAATGATTATTGATGACCACATCAACCTACAGCCAGACAATCCGCTTATCGGTAGAAATTACGAGGAATTAGGCCCACGTTTCCCGGATATGTCTGCTCCGTACAATGCTAATTTAATCGAAAAAGGACTGTCAATAGCAAAAGTACAAAATATAACCTGCCACAAAGGCGTTTACGTATCAGTTACTGGTCCAAACTTAGAAACCAAAGCAGAATATAGGTATTTAAGAATCATTGGCGCTGATGCGGTGGGGATGAGCACCGTACCAGAAGTTATTGTAGCAAACCACATGGGTTTACCGGTTTTCGCTATTTCCGTATTAACTGATGAAGGTTTTCCGGAAACATTGCAACCGGTTTCCTTAGATGAAATTATTAAAATTGCTACCGAAGCAGAACCCAAATTGACCAAAATTTTAAAAGAGCTGATTTTACATTTATAGCATTGAAAAAGTACTTTTTATTCTTGGCTTTCAGCTTTTTCGCTTTTCAATCTTTAGCGCAATTGCAACGCCGTATACCCGAAGACGGAGAGTTTGAAAGACAGCAAAGAGAAGGCAGCACAACAGAAGGTAGTGAAAACAGTGGCGAAGAAAACATTGATTCACTCAGAGCAAAATTAGATGCAAAAAGAGATTCTGTGGTTTACAATGCGCAATATATCAAGTACACTAAAGCAGAGTTTTTAAAGGATAGCACAAGACTTTTTCTTTTAGATACCGCCACTAAAGATTTTCATCGGTATAGAGTTTTAGATTTACCCGAGCACCCAACAATGAATTTGGGTTTAAACGGGCTCTCTTACAGAGATTTGCTTTTTGAGCCTTCAAAAAACATTGGTTTTGATGTTGGCTACCATTATTATGACCGGTACCTACTCAACCCAGAAGATATCAAATATTACCAAGCCAGAACTCAATACACCGAATTATACTTTCAAAACCCCACGTTTGGCCGTTCAACAGAGCAACAGTTCCATGCAATCCATTCACAAAATGTAAAACCAAATTGGAACATCGGAGCAAGTTTTGCAAAACAAGGTTCACGTTCTTATTACGGAAGCCCTAACCGCCAAGCAGATTTATTGGTAGTCAACCATTTAAACGCAGCGCTGTGGACCTGGTACGAGTCAAAGAATAAACGCTACACTTTATTGGCAAACGGAACTTTCAATAATTTAAAAGGCTACGAAAATGGTTCGATACTTAACGATTCTATATTTTCAACATTTACGCAGGTAGACCCGGAGTTTGAGGCCGCTAGACTAAATAATGCCAAACGAAATAACCGCAATAACACGCTGTTTTTACAACAATACTACAACATTGGTAAGCAGAAAAGTGTGGACTCTAATGCAACAGTGCTGCCTACGCAAAGAATTGGTTATAAAATAAGCTACAACACGCAAAAATACTTCTTTGAAAATGAGGGAGCAGACAAAAGTGGGTTATTAAACAATTATTACATCTATCAGGATTCTAGCAGAACTTCTGACAGCACCTTTTTAAAGCATTTTACAAATGAGTTTACTTACAGCTTTTACCTTCGTGGAAACAGCCTTTCTTTTTTACGTAACGAGTTAAAAGTGAATGCTGGTATTTCACAAGATTATTATGATTATAAGCAGTACAATTTCAATACTAAGTTTCAAAATATCACCTTAAAAGGCAATGCCGATTATCGGTTTAGCGATAAAGCGAGCTTAAATCTAAACATCCAACAGATTATACAAGGTCGTAATTTTGGAGACTTTTTATACCAAGCTAGCTCAGAAATTAAATTGGGAAACAAAATTGGCAGCGTAATTTTAGATGCCTATTCACAGAACCAAAGCCCTTCCCTCATTTACGAAAGACAAATCACCAATCACTACAGTTGGAATTTAAGTTTTCAAAAAACCAAAACTCAGAATTTAGGATTCAGTTACCTCATTCCAAAGTATAATTTTAAAGCTAAAGCCGAGTATTTTTTAATCAGCAATCATTTATATTTTGCAGAAGGAACAGACGGAGATGCTTTTCCGACCCAAGTTGGCAGCAATATAAACCTGTTGAAGCTTAGCCTAAGAAAAGATTTTAAATTCGGAAAGTTTACTTTCGAAAACTATTTAGTCTATCAAAAAACAGATTTTGAATCTGTGTTAATGACTCCTGAATTTTACACTTTCCAAAGCTTTTACATGAAACAGAGTTTCTTTAAAGTGTTAAAAACAGAGTTTGGCTTTGATTTAAGGTACTTCAGTAAATATACCGCACCCTCCTACGCCCCTGCTATTGGGCAGTTTTACCAAAAAGGAAACATTCAGTTTGACACTTATCCGGTTGCTGATGTTTGGATACGCACCAATTGGAAAAGAGCAAACATTTTTTTCCGGTACGATTATGCCAACCAAGGATTGTTTAGCAAAGGCTATTATACCGTAAACCGTTATCCGATGCCTTATTCTTTGGCGAAATTTGGCGTTCGTTGGAATTTTTACGACTAGTTTTGGATCTTATAGACCTAAAAAAGAATGATTATTTGTGTTTGATATGTCTCCTGTTAATAAAGTTAACGGAAACTATTTCACACATCTAAAACCCATATTACTTAAACCAGAATCGCTAGAACTTTTCATCCTTCTTGCTACCCTGTAACCAGAGCAATAACTATCATTGCACATATATGAACCGCCACGGGCAACTTTTTTTGGCGTATAAGGTTCATCTGGGTCATAGCTTTCCGCTGGTCCTTTTGGATTTTTCACCCCTTCCGGTTGATTTACCGTTTCATAATAATCATTTCTATACCAATCAGCACACCATTCCCACACATTTCCGCCCATATCATACAATTGATATCCGTTTGCCGCAAATTGCTTGACCGGCGCTAGGCCCTTAAAGCCATCTCGTCCCGAATTATCATGAGGAAAAGCTCCGTCCCAAGAATTTGCTTTAGGCTTTCCTTGAGAAATATGCTCATTGCCCCACGGATAAATTGCGGCTTTCAATCCTCCTCTTGCCGCATACTCCCATTCGGCTTCGGTAGGCAAACGTTTGCCCGTCCATTTGCAGTATGCCATAGCATCATCCCAGCTAATGTGCACTACTGGGTAATTATCTTTTCCTTCAATATTACTATCTGGTCCTTCGGGATGTTTCCAATTTGCCCCTGGAACCCAGCTCCACCATTGCGAGTAATTGTTTAAATCTACCGGTTGATTTGGAGGAGTAAAGACTAAAGAAGCCGCTACTAATTGACTGTCATCTGGCTTTGGTGTTCCCGGAGGCAATTGCTTTTTCAGCTGTTCCCAGTCTGGTTTTTGCTCCGCCGTGGTTATATATCCGGTTGCGTCAACAAATTTTTTAAACTGCGCATTTGTTACTTCATGCTCATCCATGTAAAATCCGTCAACACTGACTTTATGTTTTGGATATTCATCTTTATCTGCTTGTGCGTTATCTCCGCCCATCATAAAAGTTCCAGCTGGTATTCTTACCATTCCTGCGGTTGAGGTATCTCCATTAAATTGAATATCGACATGTGAGCTTGTTGCTATATCAGCAGTTTTAATGGAGTCCGACGCGTTTGTGTGGGTTTTATTTTGATTGCAAGAAGTTATAACGAAAGCGAGGCCTGTAAAAAACAGACTATTAAAAAAGTAATTTCTCATTTGAATTTCCAAGTTTGAGCTTTAAAAATAACGATGTTTCTTGATATTTAATGCATATGCCATAGCTTCTTTGCAATTCATCTTTGAAACAATCTTAATTACCTCAAGTAAAATCCAAAATTATTATGTTTATTATGGATTTAAATCCAAAATTATTATGTTTATTTTAGAACATAATCCAAAATTATTATATATTTGATGGTGATAGAACGATTTCAAATAAATTATGCCCTTAAGCGAATGTTCAAGAACAAAGCTTTTTTGGTATTTGGTCCTAGACAGACTGGAAAAACGACTTTCGTTGAAAAACTATTAGAAAAGCTAGACAAACCCACTTTAAATTTAAACGGTGATGATGCGGACATAAGAGAGATGCTTGCAAAGCCAAACTCGGCGCAGATTAAACAGCTATTAAAAGGGTATGAAGTATTATTTATTGATGAAGCACAAAGGATTAATGAGATAGGTTTGTTGCTTAAAATAATTGTCGACCGTTTTAAAGGCGTACAAGTAATTGCGACCGGTTCTTCTGCATTTGAACTTTCTGGCAAGGTGAATGAACCATTAACAGGACGAAAATATGAAATGATGCTCCTTCCGTTTTCATACGCCGAACTAATCAACCATACAGATTTTTTAACAGAGGAAAAGCTAATTGAACAGCGGTTAATTTACGGCTCGTATCCAGAAGTAATCAATGATCCGCAAAATGCTGAGGAACACTTGAAACTTTTGGCAGATAGCTATCTGTACAAAGATTTATTTGCCCTTGAACAGGTAAGTAAACCAGCCTTATTCCAAAAAATTGTTAAAGCCTTGGCACTGCAGGTTGGTAGTGAGGTCAATTTTTCTGAACTGGCACAGCTGGTAAAGGCAGATCAGAAAACCGTAGAAAAATATATCGATTTGCTAGAAAAAGCATTTGTAGTGTTTACTTTGCCCGCCTTTTCTGGAAATGTGCGTAACGAAATCAAAAAAAACAGGAAGATTTATTTTTACGATAACGGTATTATTAACTCTGTTACCAGAAACTTCAACAGCTTAAACAACAGAAACGACGTGGGCGCTTTGTGGGAAAATTATATCATTAGCGAGCGTATCAAATACCTGCAACAAAATCAATTAGAAGCAGAAATATTTTTTTGGAGAACTACGCAGCAACAAGAGATTGATTATATCGAAAAAACTGGAGAACAGTTGCTTGCAGTAGAGTTTAAATGGAATCCGAGAGTTAAAGCCAAAATTCCAGTTACTTTTTTAAAGGCTTACCAGAACGTAAGCACTCAATTGGTATCAAAATCCGATAGGTTTGAGTTTTTAAGCCCCCGAAAAAACTAACTAACTAACTAACTAACTAACTAACTAACTAACTAACTAACCTAATCCTCTTCTAAAATCTCTTGAACACGCCCAACCTGTCCATCGTCTAACATTACTTTTATTCCACGATGATGTTTTGGCGCACTAGTTAACAGTCGTTTTACAATTCCTTCTGTTAAGGTTCCACTTCGTTGATCTTTCTTTAAAACAATGTTAACCAACATTCCCGGTTTTATATTCGCTCTTACTGTTCCGTCCATTATCAAATAATTAATCGTACTCCACCTAATTCTTCAATCCGATAAGGAAACTTATCTCCAGGAGAACCCACAAACATAAAATTAGCAGGTATACCCCATTCTTCGGAAAGTCTTCTAATTAATTCAGGACCAAATTTATCAGTCATTTTAATAAATTCTATATCAATTTCAGGATACATCCTGTCTAACACATGAATATCAGTTTCCAAATTTTCTACAACTTTTTCGCCTTCTCTTAACACGGTTACAATTTTTATCCGTTTGGTATGCTCATTATTTCTAATGTAAGTCATCACATGGTTAAGGTTAGCAACATTGTCTCCCTTAGTAAAAAAAACAAACTCTTGCTGTCTAATTTTATTGATACTATTTTGCAAACTTCTGTTGATATAAATAACTGCTCTTCTTAACGGAATTTCTAAATTACTATCTTCTATCGCTCGCCTTACAGGGTTAAATAGATACTGGACAAAATTAATCAGGAATTTTAAAAGCTTAGTTCTGTTAAGCATTATCACCAAAAACAACGTGGTTGGTATAAAATACTGAAGGAAAACCACAATATTTCTGGGCTGTGAAGGGTTTTCTGGAACAATCAATATATTACCAATAATTGCACAAGTAACAGCCGCTAATGCAAATATTAAAGAGGTCCATTTTGCTTTCTCTGGCCTAGGCAAACGTCTTCTTTTTATTTTAAGAAGCATATTGCCCACTACAAAAAGTGCCATAACCGATAAAAAAGAAAGGGTATAAACACCT
>DASSWV010000511.1:0-3914 GCA_035704545.1 Pelobium sp. | reverse complement strand
ATAATTGGTTGGCAAATTCGCTTTTTGCAGATGGCGCATCGGCAATTATGGTACAAAGTGAAGCAAACGCAAAGGAACGGGTATTTGTGATAGATACTTTTTATACCGAAGTTGTAACCGAAGCCAGAAATGAAATGGCATGGAAAATTGGCGACCACGGTTTCGAAATGCAATTGACCAACAAAGTCTCTAAGCAGATAAAATCTGGTATTAACGTCATTGCCAAAAAATTGCTAGAAAAAGCGGGGTTAACTTTTAAAGATATTGAAACTTACGCCATCCACCCGGGAGGAAGAAAAATTTTAGAAGTGTGTGATGAGGTTTTTGGTTTGGATAAAAATCAAAGTGAAGCAAGTTATCAGGTATTAAAAAACTTCGGCAACATGTCGTCCACCACTATTGTTTTTGTGCTGAACGAATTGAGTAGAAGAGCAAGTCAAGAGCAATCTGGAAAAAACATTCTGAGTTTTGCCTTTGGTCCGGGTTTAACATTTGAAAGTATGATTTTAAAATATGCCTGATTTTAGCCACAGAAGCACCGAAGAAGAAGTGATGGATAATTTCGCCTTACCAGCCTCAGAAATTGATCCTGTTTTAAAAGAGTTGGAAACCATCAACAAGCTGTTGGGCGGTTTTTCTGTTTTTTACGATGCTTTTAAAAAATTAAGAATTAGAAATGGAGATGTGATTTGCGATTGGGGCTGTGGCGGTGGCGATAGCCTGAAAGTATTGGACAACTATTTTAGGGAGCAAAATTTAAAACTGAATTTTGTGGGTGTGGATGCCACCAAGTCTGCTATAGAATATGCAATTAGAGCCAGTAAAAATTACCCGGGTTTAAGTTTTCGGTTGGCGGATGTTTTAAAAGAACCTTTTAAAGAGAATGAGTTTGATGTGGTCATCAGTTCGCTCTTTACACATCATTTTGATGATGAAGCTTGGGTACAGCTTGTTAAAAAAATGCTGAACACATCAAAAAAAGCAGTAATTATTAATGATTTGCACCGCCATCCGCTGGCCTACTATTCCATTGGGTGGTTAACGCAGCTGTTTTCAAAATCGCCAATGGTTAAGCATGATAGTAAACTATCTGTTTTACGGAGTTTTAAACGCCCAGAGTTGGAAATGCTTTTGCAAAAAGTAGGTGCTAAAGATTACAGTATTAAATGGATGTGGGCTTTTAGGTGGCAAATTATTATTCATAAATAAAGCCCATTAGGCTTAAAGCTTAATGCCTGTATAGGGAAGCAATCGATTAATAAAATATAGATGAGTAGTTCTACAAAACCAACAATCATTGTTATAGGCGGAGGTTTGGCTGGTTTAACAAGTTCAATTTTATTAGCCAAAGCAGATTTTGAGGTCACGCTCATCGAAAGAAAAAAATATCCTTTTAACCGGGTTTGTGGCGAATATATAAGTAATGAAGTTTTACCGTTTTTAAAAAGCATCGGCTTTAAGCCTGATGATTACGGAGCTGCACAAATCACAAAATTAATAGTTACATCGCCGAAAGGAAATATGCTAAAAGCAGATTTGGATCTGGGCGCTTTTGGAATTAGCCGTTTTATTTTGGACAATACGCTATATGAAATCGCTAAAAAAGCCGGCGTTAAATTCTTATTGGAAACAAAGGTAAACGACATCCGTTTCAACAATGAAAAGTTTGAGGTTGATATCAGCGGTCAAAATTTAACAGCAGACTTGGTTATCGGTGCTTTCGGTAAACGCTCCAACTTGGATCAAAAGCTAAACCGTAGTTTTTTTTATCAACGTAGCCCGTACATTGGTGTAAAATATCATATCAAAACAGATTTTGCTAATGACACCATTCAGTTAGATAATTTTAAAGGCGGTTACTGCGGAATTAGTAAAATAGAAAGTGATTTATACTGCCTTTGTTACTTAGCAGAAAACAAATATTTGAAACAATTTGGTGGCATCCCAGAAATGGAAAAGAACATCTTGCACCAAAACCCACAGTTAAGAAGCCTTTTTACAAACTCCGATTTTGTGTGGGAGCATCCAGAAACCATTAATGAAATATCTTTCCGTAAAAAATCATTGGTAGAAACCCATATTTTAATGTGTGGCGATACCGCTGGGATGATTGCACCACTCTGCGGAAACGGAATGGCCATGGCCATACACGCTGGAAAAATTTTAGCAGAGCGGATTGTTCAACTTTGCTCAAATGGTTTAAGTTCCGAAAAACGCCTCCAACTCGAAACCAGTTATACCCAAACTTGGAATAAAGAATTTGCCACCAGATTAGAAGTCGGCCGGGCAGTTCAAAGACTTTTCGGGAACACTATCTTAACAGAAATGGCTGTTTCATCTTTAAAAAACTTTCCAGCTCTTACCAAAAAAATACTCAAGCAAACCCATGGCAAATCCTTCTGAAATATTAGCTACCTTAGTTTTATGAAGTTACGTACGCTTGTTTTTTTGAATGCCTTTGCGGTAGGTGTTTCTATTGCGGCAGTTAACCTTTATTTTCAACATAAATGGTTTTATTTCGCTATTTCATTGGTAATTGCCACCATTGTCAGTTATTTTGTTTTCTATTTTTTAATAGAGAAGTACGTTTATTCAAAAATCAAGGTCATCTATAAAATGATCCACAGCTTAAAACTAGGGAGAGATTTAAAAGATGCATTAGGTGAATACGTAAGTCCGGACCCTATAAATGATGTGGAACAGGAAGTGAAGGAATGGGCTAGGGACAAAAAACTGGAAATTGACGACTTAAAAAAACAGGAAAAGTTCCGTCGAGAATTCTTATCCAATATTTCGCATGAATTTAAAACCCCCATTTTTGCGATAGAAGGATATGTAGAAGCTTTGCAAGATGGCGCTTTAGCGGATAAGGAATTGGCCGAGAAATTTTTAAACAAAGTATCCTCAAATGTAGACCGTTTAAGTGTGCTGATTAAAGATTTAAACGAAATTTCGAAACTGGAAAGTGGAGATATTCCTATCAATTACCAAAAATTTGAACTCACAGCCCTAGTAAAAGAGGTTATAGAATCTTTAGAGCTTAAAGCATCCAAATACAAAATCACACTTATTTTTAAAGACAAATACGATATACCAACTTGGGTAAAGGCCGATAAAGAAAAAATAAGACAGGTTTTAGTAAACCTGATTGATAATTCCTTTAAATACGGACGAGAGAACGGTACAACTTCTATCACAATTTTCGCTTTACATGACCAATATCTTATTGAAATTACCGACGATGGTATGGGGATTAATGAAGAGCATCTGCCACGTTTGTTTGAGCGTTTTTATCGTACGGATAGCAGTAGGTCAAGGCAAATTGGCGGTTCGGGCTTGGGCTTAGCAATTGTAAAACATATTGTGGAAGCTCATCACCAAACTATAAATGTAAGAAGTACAGAGAAAGTAGGCTCTACTTTTGGCTTTACCATTCAAAAATCTAAGGATAACGTCATCAGCATCCCCATGATTAATACCGATGAATGAAAAGGTTAACATTATCTTAACATTGGGATGTTAAATTTGTCGCTAAATTAAGTTTTACTGATGAATAATATTTTCTCGTATTTCATTCCAAAAGACAGAAAATTCTTTCCGCTTTTCGAAAGTGCAAGTGCAAATCTTGTAGCAATGTCTTTACTTATCAAAAAATTAGTGAATACCGATGACCTTAAAGTAAGGGAGCCGCTTCATAAAGAGATTGAAGAGCTAGAGCACCGCGGAGATGAAATTACACACCAAATTTATTTAGAGCTTAGTAAAACCTTTATCACCCCATTTGATAGAGAAGATATACACACTTTAGCAACCGCTTTGGATGATGTTGCTGATTATATCCACGGAAGCTCTAACAGAATACTCCTTTATAACGTAAACGAATCAACCGAGCCAATTAAGAAATTGGCAGAACT
>DASSWV010000492.1:0-3531 GCA_035704545.1 Pelobium sp. | reverse complement strand
AGGTTAAACCTATGGTTTTTGCGGGAATTTACCCAGTGGACACCGATGAATTTGAAGAATTGCGTGAAGCGATGCACAAATTGCAACTTAACGATGCTTCCTTGGTTTTTGAACCAGAATCATCCGCCGCTTTAGGTTTCGGTTTCCGTTGCGGATTCTTAGGAATGTTGCACATGGAGATTATCCAAGAACGTTTGGAGCGTGAATTTGACATGACGGTAATTACCACTGTGCCTAACGTGTCGTACATTGCGCATACCACCAAAGGAGATCCATTTGTGGTAAACAACCCTTCCGAGTTGCCAGACCCTTCTAAATTGCAGTTTGTAGAAGAACCTTATATTAAAGCAAACATCATCACCAAAGCCGAGTTTGTTGGTCCGGTAATGTCGCTTTGTATCCAAAAAAGAGGAATGATTGCTAACCAGCATTATTTAACTGCTGACAGGGTTGAGCTGGTTTTTGAAATGCCGATGGGCGAGATTGTTTTTGATTTCTACGATAAGCTGAAAACAATTTCTAAAGGTTATGCATCGTTTGATTATCACCAGATTGGATTTAAACAATCGGATTTGGTAAAAATGGATATAATGTTGAACGGCGAACACGTTGATGCCCTTTCTTCTTTAATCCACAGAAGCAATTCTTACGATTTTGGTAAACGCATCTGCGAAAAACTAAGAGAACTGATTCCAAGACAGCAGTTTGATATTGCTATTCAAGCTTCTATCGGAGCTAAAATTATTGCTCGTGAAAATGTGAAGGCTTTACGTAAGGATGTAACTGCAAAATGTTATGGTGGTGATATCTCGCGTAAACGTAAATTATTAGAAAAACAGAAAAAAGGTAAAAAACGAATGCGCCAAGTTGGAAACGTGGAGATTCCACAATCGGCTTTTATGGCAGTTTTGAAGCTGGATTAGGTGGTTAGGTTTTTGGTGGCTAGTTGGTTAGCAATTAGACTGATAAGCTAGTTTAAAAGATTTTTATTTGCTACGGCAATCTAATTATTTGTTATAACAACATCATCAAAAAAATAAAAAATATTTATACGTATTAAATATTTTCATATTACGTATATCTTTAATATCTTTGGTCATAAACTCAAACATTTGCCATGGACACTAAGCTTACCTTGTCTTTTGATGAAGAGATTATCAATAAGGCAAAAAAATATGCGGAGCGTAACAATATTAGCTTATCGCGGATGATAGAACATTTATTAACTAAAGTTGTAGAAAAACCTTATCAATCTTTAGAGGATTTTCCAATTTCTGATTGGGTAAGTATGGTTGCTGAGGGTGAAGCGGTCTATCACACCAAAAAAACTAAAAAAGCATCCTTAAAAGATGAGTTTTTTACGTCAAAAAAATGAGAGTTTTTTTAGATGCCAACGTATTAGTTGCAGTCTTAAATAAAGAATATCCTGTTTTTTCGTATGCGGCCAGAATTTTAAGTTTAGCCGATCATCCGAAATTTACTATTTATACCTCGCCAGTTTGTTTAGCCATCGCATACTATTTTGCTGAGAAAAAAACGTCAGCAAAAGTTGCAAAAACTAAAATCAGTTTGCTTTTAGAGCACATCCAAATTGCAGATAATGGCAGATTAGGAGTTACCAGAACTTTAGAAAACAAAAAAATATTAGATTTTGAAGATGGGTTAGAATATTACGCAGCTGTAGAAAACAACTGCAAATGCATAGTAACTGAAAACTTAAAAGACTTCCACTTTTCAGAAGTAGAGGTTCTAAATTGTGAAGATTTTGCGGTAAAATATTTTACAAAATAGCTTTTAACTGTTTTGAAATTAATTAGACATTTTAAAAGATATTAAGCCTCCATTGAAGCGAAAAAAAAATCGTAAAATACGGATGTAGAAACTTCAACGTATTTTATCGACAAAATAAACTGCGCATCTTCAAAAAATTTTAGCTTTGTATTTATCCACATAAAAGAATTATAAAAAAATGATATTGTTAGACGGAAAACACGTATCAGAAGAATTAAAGAAAAAAATTGCGGTTGAAGCGGCAGAAATGCTGGATAAAACTGGCAGAAAACCACATTTAGTTGCCGTTTTGGTTGGTAGTGATGGTGGCAGTGAGACATACGTGGCCAGTAAAATGCGCAACTGCGAAAAAGTTGGTTTTAAATCTTCTTTAGTGAGATATGATGAAACGGTTACAGAAGCCGAACTGTTGACAAAAATTGAAGAATTGAATAACGATAATTCTATTGATGGTTTTATTGTTCAGTTGCCACTTCCAAAACATATAGACCCAGAAAAAGTTACCGAGGCAATTGATTATAAAAAAGATGTAGACGGCTTTCACCCAATTAATTTAGGGCGTATGCAGAGAAATTTACCTTGCTTTTTACCTGCGACTCCTTTTGGGATTATGCTGATGCTGGAATTTTACGGAATTGATACCGCGGGTAAAAACTGTGTGGTAATTGGCAGAAGCAATATTGTGGGCAGCCCAATGAGTATTTTGATGGCTCGCAACGCAAACCCAGGAAATGCGACAGTTACTTTAGCACACAGCAGAACCCAGAATTTAAAAGAGATTTGCCAAAAAGCGGATATCATCATCGCTGCAATCGGTAAAAAGAATTTTGTGACTGCAGACATGGTTAAAGATGGCACTGTGGTTATTGATGTGGGCATGAACCGTGAAACATCTGACAAAACAAAGTCTGGGTATAAACTTTTTGGAGATGTTGATTTTGAAAATGTGGCTCCAAAATGTTCTTACATTACTCCGGTACCAGGTGGCGTAGGTTTAATGACGATTGTGAGTTTGTTACGAAACACACTTTCGGCAGCCAAGAAAGAATTTTATAATTAAATAAGTCGGTAGTCAGCAGACCGCGGACAGCAGACAATAAAACTTTTTACTTTCAACTTTTCACTTTCGACTTTTAACTTTCAACTTTTAACTTTCGACTTTTAACTTCCTGAAATTGACCAACAACGATATTTTACGCCGACTGCGTTATACTTTTGAACTGAGTGATGACCAAATGATCAAAATTTTTGCTTTGGCAGATAAAGAGGTTACCCGGGCAGAGGTTAGTGAATGGTTAAAAAAAGACGATCAGCCGGATTATAAACCCATCTACGATATTGATTTATCCATATTTTTAAACGGATTTATCAATTTAAAAAGAGGCAAGAAAGAGGGAGAACAACCTAAACCCGAAAAAAAATTGAATAACAATATCGTTTTCAGAAAACTGAGGATTGCATTGGGTTTTAAAGATGAAGATATTGTGGAGGCTTTAGAATTAGTGAACTTTCGTATCAGCAAGCATGAATTGAGTGCTTTCTTTAGAAACCCAGCTCAAAATCAATACCGCCCCTGCAAGGATCAAATATTGCGCAATTTTATTCATGGCATCCAAGTAAAGTTTAGGAAAGTGGATGATCAAGATGCTGAAGATATTACCTCAAATTAAATTTACATGCTTCCTTTTGTAAGAACAGATCATATTTTAATTAATGTGCCCATTGGTAAACTTGCCGAAG
>DASSWV010000342.1:0-8839 GCA_035704545.1 Pelobium sp. | reverse complement strand
TTAATTTGCAACCAGCCCACCATATTCTGCCCCATATCCAAAATATATCTTCCGCCAGAAAGTTTGGTAATGGAAACCGGTTGAAGGGTTTTCATTACCTTCATGTTTTCATTCATTTGTGCTTCTTTGGTGCCACTTGGCTCCTGCACATATTCTGCATCTAGCCATTTGCTGTCGTCAAAACTTATCTTATTCCATCCCGGAAATTCTTTTGTGGCATCATATTCTTCGCCATCATATTCGTTATTTGTTCTAATTGGTCCGTCGGCTGTTCCTTTCCAGCTATTATCGGTATCAATGTTTTCCGTACTTCCATCGGTATAAACAATATGAAGATTCAATAGCATTTTTGGAAAACCGAATGTTTTAACTTTATATGGCTTTTCATTTTGTCGCATGGCGAAGAAACGACCGTTGCCTAAAACTGCAGCGACGGCATTTTTTCCGTTTTGGATATATGAAGTTACATCGTAAGTATTGGCCTTTACGTTTTGGTTATAATCCGTAGGTGATGGCGCCAAAACATCATCTCCTACTTTTTTACCGTTGATGAAAAGTTCGTATAAACCTAAACCTACGATTGATGCAGTTGCAGATTTAACCACTTTGGTGCTTTCAAATTCTTTTCTAAAATACCTGGCCGATAAACGTGAAGCGTTTTCAATACTGTCCCAAGGAAAAGCCCTATCGAAACCGATCCAAGTTTTTGGCCAGTCTTTGTAGTAGAGCAAACCCACTGTCCAGAAATTTGTTGCAGACCATTCGCTTTCGCCATCGCTTGTCCAAGTTTTAACTTTCCAAAAGCATTTGGTTCGGCTAGTTAAGTCTTTACCATTGTATTTTACATGGATAGATTCCGAGGAATATATTTTTCCCGAATTCCATAAATCGCCTTCGCTTTTCGCTAATTTCTCTTCGGAACTGGCCACTAAAACTTGATAAGCTTTTTGTTCCACACCACGCTTTGCCGAAACAATTTGCCAGCTTAAAAATGGCTGTTTTACATCAATTCCTAACGGATTTACCAATTGCTCCACTTTAAGTGCTGTCAATTTAGGCTCTTGTGCATTTACTGCATAAAAGCTGGAAAGTAATAGAAATAATATGATGAGTTTTTTAGTCATTTCAATTGAAATCAAAATATAAAGTCAGTTCTTTTGTCCTTTGCGGATTTTTCTCGTAATCGTAATAAATGTTCTTTTGTCCCATTGGACCGGTACTTTCTGCCGTTTGTGTTTTGTTGCCAATACTAGGAATGGCCTGCATAAAACTAATGTCTCCGTTAGGGAAAAGTGGCACATAATTATGCCATTGGTCATCTTTAAAAGCCGGAGTAAAAAGACGTAAAAAAGTATCTTCATCCTCGGCTAAAACCGTAAAATTCTGCCCTTTGGTTAAAAATTTACACCAGTACATATTGGCATGGTAACCTTTAAATTCTGGGTAAACAAAAGGAATTTCGCCAGTTTCCGTATTGTTATAATCCTTATGCCAAACACCAAATTCAGTTCCTTTCATCCGGTTTTTCCAAACTCGGTAAGGTCCATTTCCCATGTATTCCACAGCTTTAATTTCCGCTTCTGGAAATGAGAAGTTTACACCTGCAAACCAAGTATAAAATTCTCCGGGGAAGTATTTCACTTTCATTTGGATGAAACCGTTTGGATAAACTTTCCATTGTAAAGTATTGTAGCTTTCCTTTTTGTTAAAAACCGATGCAATTACCAACGTATCTGCATCCATTTTTGCGGTAAATCCTTTAAAGTTGTTTGCCCCTTCCTGCAAAACCGGACCGTTATTAAAAGGAATTTCTGTTGCGCCGTTTTTAACACTTTCTAAAATCCCAGTGTTTTTATTGATTTGGATTTGAAGCTTTTTAACTTTTACCAAATAGCTTTCGCCGATGCTTGAATAGCTTAGTTTTGTATCGGCTTTAGCCTGATTTAAAATTTCTTTAGCAATTTGCTTTGGTTTACTAATAGGGAAACTCCAAGTGAATATTTCCTTTTGATTGACATCTTTTGCGGTGAGGTAAAGCACATCATAGCTGAACCAGTTTGCTGGAAGTGCTACTTTAAGAACGCCTTTTGCATGGGGTTTAATATTTGGAGCTACAGTTTTTCCTGATAAAACTGGTTTTGCCAGATTGCTATCCAGCAAATTAAATTTTTTCAATTCCCAACTGAAAGTACATTGATTTACGTTCGTAAAATCGTATCGGTTTTCTATGTTAAAATCGCCATCAAAACCAGCCGTCATTTCCCTAGCTTCAAAATGAACAGGACTCCAAACTTCTTTTATGGTAAAATAACTTCCTTCTTTTTGATGAAAAGGACCAACAATTCCATCCGGACCGTGGTCTTTATCGGTATCAATGCTATTGTTTTTATCTGTACGCACTACGCCTTCATCGGCAAAAACCCACAGAAACCCTCCGGCTGATGTAGGTTTATTCCACATCGCTTCCCAATAATCCTCTAAACCAGCACCATGTCCTCCATCGTATAAACCGTGTAAAAACTCAGTTGGCATCACAATATCATGCCCGTTCATATAATTACCGATTCCGTAGTTATATTGGCGGTAATGTTGTGTATCAAAACCGCCATAAGCTTCCCAAGGATGAATCACTGGACGTTTTTGAATGTCCCACTCTTTAAAATATTGATCGAGATCTAAGTTATGACCACCTTCATTTCCGTTAGCCCAAAAAATGATGGATGGATGGTGTATGGTAGGCTCCATCATTTCTTTCAATAATTTTTTTCCGGTGGGCGTATCGTAGTTTCCATGCCAACCCGCCAGTTCATTCATCACATACAATCCCAAAGAATCACAGACTTCCAAAAAATGCGCATCGGGCGGATAATGTGCCATCCTAACTGCATTCATGTTCATGTCTTTCATCAGTTTTACATCATGAATAGACAAGCTTTTGCTGGTGGTTCTGCCAGATGTTGGCCAAAAAGAATGACGGTTTACACCTTTGAATTTCATTTTTACACCGTTCACAAAAACGCCATCGCGTTCTTTTACTTCAATGGTTCGGAAACCGATTTTTTTACTGATTTGATGAACAGTTTTCCCTTTATGGATTAAAGTAAATTTTGCCGTGTATAAGTTTGGGAATTCCGCTGACCATAATTTCGGGTTTTCAAAATTCACATTTAGCAACGTAGATTGTTTCCCTTCTGTTTTTTGTGAAAAGGTTTTGCCAAAAGTTCTTCCGTCAGCATCCAATAATTGCAGTTGAATTTCATCGGCTTTGCCAGAAAACAGAATTTGTGCTTTTAAATTGCCGTTTGCTTTTGCATCAATCGCTAATTCTGTAATATGTGTTTGCGGTAAAACTTCCAAATAAACCGGTCGGAATATTCCACCGAAAATCCAGAAATCTCCTCTACGCTCCGCATCATTTACTGATTCGTTGGCAGAATGTTTAACCACTTCAACTTCTAATAAATTGTCAGCATTATATTTCAATAATTTGCTGATGTCATATTTGAAAGCGTAATAAGCACCTTGGTGGATTGGTCCGGCTAATTTTCCGTTGATTTTCACAGTAGCATCGGTAAAAACACCTTCAAAAACAATGTTTACAACTTTGCTCTTAAAATCTGCCGGAACTTTGAAATTGTAACGGTATTTCCCAACCTCTTTTCCTCTAGTGCTATCTTTATCGAAACCGTAATTGTATTTACCAAAACCCTGTAATTCCCAGCAAGAAGGTACACCAATTTTCGTCCATTTACCCGAATTTTGCCCACTTGAACAATAAAAATCCCAGTTTACCATATCGTCTTTTCCTTGTCCGGATAAGTAGATCTTTTCTGTCTCCTGAGCGTTAGCCGAAAGGAAGCATACTAAAAAACTGAAGATTGCGATATGTTTAAAAAAAGTCTTCAAAAACTAGGGATTAAATTGGTTAATGATTGGGTTATCGGTTCTGAAAGAGTTTGCCGGTAAGTTTGCACCGTTCACTAAATTCGGTTGTGCCACTTCGTCCCAGCCGAATCTTGCATTTACTGGTGCTTTTACTTGTGCGGAAGTCAATATCACTTTCTTTCCTTTAATTTCAGCCTTTGCCGGATGATATTCGCCATCGGCACCAGCCAGTTCAAAGAAATCCAACGGTTTGCCATCTCTGCTTTTTAAATCTTTGGCATTTTCGAAATAAAGGACGATGTAGTCTCCTTTGATTTTCATTTTATCGTAAAACGGACCGTCAGAAACGATATGTTCGCCATAGGTTTTATCCAAAGCTTGTAAGGCCAAACGACGGCCAACTTCCCATTTATAGCCGGGATGAATGCCTCCGCCACCATCAAATAAATCAGTGATAACGGCCATTCCCGTACGAGGAATTTTTAACGCCAATGTTTGCGCTTCCCAAAATTCGGGCAAATCATATTTATTGAATTTTATTTCGCCTTGTGAGGAGGAATACTCATAAGGAGCAATTTGTACATAGTAAAAAGGCAGTTCTTCTCCCCAATCTTTACGCCAGCCATCAATCAGCGTTTTCATTTTGTAGGTGTAATTGATGCGGTCTTGTAAAAAGCAATTGCTTTCTCCTTGATACCATAAAAAACCTTTGATGGCGAAAGGAATCAAGGGTTTTATCATTGAATGATAAAATTTAGCGTGATCGCCATCTACTTTTTTATCTTTGAAATAAGCTGAATTAGCAAAATCTTCTTCATTTATCCAAGGCTCAATTTTACTTCCAGGTATAGAAGAAGAAATTACACCGACAGGAACTTTTAATTCCTGATTCAAGTTTTTAGCAAAGAAATAACCAACCGCAGAGAAATTTCTCAAAGCTGTTCCTTCGGCAATATCCCAGCCTTCATGTTCTGGAGATGGCTTGATCAGCTCTTTACGGTTTACTAAAAACAAACGTATATTTTCATGATGTGCAAAAAACAATTCGTCAATTGGACTTGGGCTTAATCCCTCAGCCTGTTTGCGGTCAACTTTGCTGTTTTTTCTCATGGTATATTCCATGTTTGATTGCCCGGAGCATAACCAAACCTCGCCTACCAAAATATTTTTCAGCACAATGGTGTTTGTACCTTTAATAGTCATATCCCGGTTTTCAAAACTCGCTTTAAGCGGATTTAAAACCACTTTCCAATGCCCATTTTCATTAGCAACGGTTTGCGCAGATTCATTAGCAAATGAAACAGAAACTTGCTCTCCAACGTTTGCTGTGCCCCAAATTACAATGGGTTTTTCCTGTTGTAAAACCATTTGATTGCCCAAAATTCGAGGTAAAACCACTTCGGCTTTAGCCTGAAGACCGAGCAATAATGATAAAAAGAATGTGACTTTTATAAACTTCATTTAATAATGTGAGTTTTGGATTTTATTAAACATTAATTTACCTCCAATGCCTTCTCAGCACAGCCTCGCCTGCCCTCATGCCGGGCAGTGGCATTTACTTTTTTTCCGCAAAAAAGTAAACAAAAAACTCTCGACTACGCCCTTTGCTATAATAGGAAGTGCTTTTACTTCCACCACCTATACCGCAAAGTTCTGATGTCGAAAAAAAGCTTAACATTAGTCTGTGCTTGGGCTGGATTGAATGGGAAACAGTCGTAATTTGCATTCTAAATAATTTTATTTATAAAACTGATAATCCATAAATTAAATCAAAACCCGTATTTTAATAAGTAGTTTTTAAGGAATGAATGTAAAAAACTGCGTCTTGTACTTTTTCGCCTGCATTTTTTAAATCGTAATCCTGATCTGTAGGTGTTTCAGCATTCGGGAAATGGCGAACTTCTCCTGTTCTAAACATTATTCTACTAAAAGCGCTAATCGGTGCGAAATACACTCTTGCTCCCCTATCTTGTCCGTTTATTTTAATTCTGTAAATTCGGGTATTGCAATCCAGTTCCAGCTCAATTTTATAGGTTTTTCCGGCTTCATAATCCATCACACCCGAATAACGGTAGCCTACTTTAGCTTTTAATTCACCTTCTGCATCAAAAACAAGCCTTAAAGCCGGTAAGCCTTTATCGTCTTGCAGTTCAATATGTAATTCACCGTTGTTATTTTGTTTTGGTGTTACGGTAAATTCCACGGTCAGTTTTTTGGCAGATTTAATCACTCTTTCCGCTTTAGCGTAATCAAAAGGATCGGCATCATGTAAAGCCAACACTTTTTCGCCATTGAGCTTTTCAATCTGCGTTCTTGCCCAAATTGGAGAAAATAAATTCCATTTGTCCAATTCTTTACCTTCTGGCATTTGATTAAAAGTTTCATTCACTACGGCAGTTTCCTCTGAAGTAATGGGAACGGGAACTTTAGCTACCCAAATATCCTCTTTGTTCATGCTGTAAGTTAACCACATGTTGTTATCTGGTGGCACTCCATTTCCTTCCACAATCCCACGTACGTATTGCGGGCCGTAAGATTTGTAATTGCCTCCATAACGCATGGAAGTTATTTCGCCGTTTACCAACAGCAAATCGGTGTAATTTATGCCATCCGCACTGGTAGAAACCGCTAAAGGCCATCTAAATTCTGAAGGATTGTAAACGGTTGCGTATTTTCCGTCTGATGTTTTTTGACCCCAAATTTTAGCATTGCTGTTTATAAAACCAGGTGCTCTTAATGGAGTGTACTCCCAAGTTTTTCCTTCATCTGCACTTTGAGAAGTTAAAGCGTGTTTCCATAAACCTATTACTTTTCCGTTAGGTAAATGGTAATAACTGAAAGCTTTGTATTCTTTTTTTAATGGAATTAATGGATCATCTCTATCTGCTTCTTCTACCCATTGTTGCATCATTAAAGGTGTAGCCATTAATTCCTCGCAAGCTTTTTTAAAGCCTTTATCTTTTGATGAGGTGTAAAAAGGATAGGTTGATTTACTTTTATTCCAAGTTTTATTGTATCTGATAAAATAGATGGGTCCGTAAGTTCCGTCTTTATAAACTTCACGCACTACCCTTCCAATTCCTTTTCCATCGTTAGGGCTGTCTTTTAAATCCATGGCAATTCCGTAATAGCCAAGCGTAAGAAAACGCCCACTTTTTGCAGTAAAAAAGCCCATTCTTTGGTGCATTATTGCGTATAAATCTTTCGCTACACCCGGGTAACCTTCTTTTTTATATCCGTCTGGAATTTTATGAGGAGGAAAAAGTACTTCGGGATTAGTCCAGTTTACGCCGTCTTTAGAAGTCATCATCAGCGTTCGCCCTGGCGAAATATGCTCTCCAACGGGATTGCTTAAATATTGCAGGTAAAAAGTATTGTTCCAATAAGCCATCAACGATTGATGGTTGTAGGTCCAATTGTTTCCGCTAGCCAATTCCGGTTGTTCGCGGTTAGCTCTAAAAACCTGTATGTTGTGCACACCAATTGCTGGGCTCAATTGTCCGTGGTGATAATCCACATTAGACAAGGTAGTGCCTGTGTACTTGATGGTATCCTGCGCAAAAAGCGTTTGCGAAAACAGTACTGTTAAAAAAAATATGCTATTTCTAAGAAGCTGTTTAAATTTATGTTGTAAAATTTTCATAGTATCTAATTTTCTGCTTGTCAATTTTATAGGTTGTCACACAATGTCTCCCTCTGGAGGGAGATAAAGAGGGAGGTTCTGCATTTTGTAAGACAAATTGCCTGTTTTTTTTAATAACCACCCCCAACCCCCGCCAGCGGGGGACACCTGTTTTATGGTGAAATATTTAAAATTTAAACAGCTTATAAGTTTCATCTAATTCTTTGTTCCTAAACTTCTTTGAAGTTGTTTTAAAAATGATTTTTTGATAGGAACAATGGTTCCGTGTTTGTGTCCTTCCGGAACTTCTATTGCCGAATTTACATTGTTAAAAGTTTTGAAATCGGCAGTTTTTACTGCGCCATAGCTTTTGTCTTGATAGGAATCAAAATAAATTAACCAGCCATCTTTTACTTTTACCACCGATGGCCCCTCGGTAAAATTTTTGGTATAAGGTGCAGATACATTTTTGTAAGGCCCTAAAGGATTATCGGCGAAAGCTACTTTCAAATTACGTTCTGGACGAGTATTATCTTTTAAAACCAAGGCATAATCATCTTTTGCCCTTTTCACAATTACAGCATCAATCACACTAAAATCGGGGTCTATGAATAATTTTGTAGGACTAAAAGTTTTAAAATCTTTGGTGGTGGTATAATACATCCGATGGTTATTCTCCTCTTCCTCCTGCCCTTTTGGAAAACGAAAAGGAATGGTTGAAGCCCAAATGATGATATATTGTTGAGCAACATCATCATAAAAAAGCTCTGGTGCCCAAACGTTTACCGTAGCCGATTCGTGTTGCATCACCGGGAGAAATTCTTGTTTACTCCAATGTATTAAATCTTTGGAACTGGCGTAACCAAAACCTTTATCACCTTTCCAGCTACTTGTCCAAACCAAATGGAAAGTTCCATCAGGTCCCTTCACCATGGATGGGTCACGCATCACTTTCTGCTGGCCAACTTCTGGTTTTAAAAAAATATGGTCAAAAGCTTTCCAATGGTAAGCATCCTCGCTGTAAAGCATTCTTAAACCTTCATCTGCCGGTTCATGAAAAGAAGTGAACAGATACGCTTTCTGACTGCATGAGCTTAAAAAAGCGGCACAAATAATAATAAAGAATGCGATTTTTTTCATTTAATACTTTCTAAGAAGCCGTTTAAATTATACATTAAGGTTTTTTATAGTTTTTGATTTGTCTCTTTATAGGTTGCCACACAATGTCTCCCTCTGAAGGGAGATAAAGAGGGAGGTTCAACATGGTGTATGATAATTACCTGTTTCACGACTAACCACCCCCAACCCCCGCCAGCGGGGGACACCTGTTTT